>JAYVLC010000242.1:0-5947 GCA_043759675.1 Sphingosinicellaceae bacterium | reverse complement strand
GACCCGGCACATCAATCGACGACCAGCGTCTGTCTGAAGATCGTTGATCCGGTGCATGCCTCCAATCCCGACGTACCGAAAAAGATGGCGGCGCTGCTGGAGAAGGAGGGTGTCGCCTACGACATCGGTGCCTACCGCGATGCGCCGCCGGGCCTGCGCATCTGGTGTGGTGCGACGGTCGATACCGCCGATATCGTTGCCCTGACCCCATGGCTTGATTGGGCATTTGCAGAGGCGACGGCTGCATCCTGAATTCTCCGTCATTCCCGCGAAGGCGGGAACCCACCATTGTGCATACCCGGACCGTTGGGGGTGCGCTGAGGAGTGGGTCCCCGCCTTCGCGGGGATGACGGCTTCAACATAGGACAAAATCACATGCCAAAAGTTCTGATCTCTGACAAAATGTCCCCCAAAGCCGCCGAAATCTTTCGGGCGCGCGGCATCGAGGTTCATGAGAAAACCGGCCTGTCCAAAGACGAGCTGATCGCCATCATCGGTGACTATGACGGCCTTGCAATCCGGTCCGCCACCAAGGCGACCAAGGACGTGCTCGCCGCTGCGACACAGCTGAAGGTCGTTGGCCGGGCCGGGATCGGTGTCGACAATGTCGATATTCCGGCAGCGACCGCGCGCGGCATCGTGGTCATGAACACCCCGTTCGGCAACTCGATCACCACCGCCGAACATGCCATCGCCTTGATGTTCGCGCTCGCGCGTCAGCTGCCGGAGGCCGATGCTTCTACACAGGCGGGCAAGTGGGAAAAGAACCGCTTCATGGGGGTGGAGCTCACCGGCAAGACACTCGGGCTGATCGGGGCCGGCAATATCGGCTCCATCGTTGCGGACCGGGCGCTCGGCCTGAAAATGAAGGTCATTGCCTATGATCCATTCCTGACACCCGAGCGCGCCTTGGAATTGGGGATCGAGAAGGTGGTGCTTGATGATCTGTTGGCGCGCGCCGATTTCATCACGCTGCACACACCGCTGACCGACAGTACCCGCAACATCCTGTCGGCAGAAAACCTGGCGAGGACCAAAAAGGGTGTCCGGATTATCAACTGCGCGCGGGGCGGGTTGATCGATGAAGCGGCCTTGAAGGTCGGCCTCGACAGCGGCCACATCGGCGGTGCGGCGCTTGATGTGTTTGTCGAGGAGCCTGCGACCAGTTCGCCGCTGTTCAACACGCCGAACTTCGTCTCGACCCCGCATTTGGGGGCCTCCACCGATGAAGCCCAGGTCAATGTTGCCATCCAGGTCGCCGAGCAGATGTCGGATTTTCTGCTGACCGGTGGTGTCACCAACGCGCTCAATGTCCCGAGCCTGAGTGCCGAGGAGGCCCCGCGACTGAGGCCCTATATGGCGCTTGCCGAACAGCTCGGGTCGTTGACTGGGCAGTTGGTCAATGAAGGGATCCAGTCGGTCACCGTCGAAGTCGAGGGGGCCGCTGCCGAACTCAACATCAAGCCGATCACCGCGGCGGTGCTTGCAGGGCTAATGCGCCAGCATTCCGACACGGTGAACATGGTCAACGCCCCGACACTGACGCGCGAGCGCGGGATCGATGTCGCCGAAGTGCGGCATGAACGAGAGACTGATTACCACACGCTGCTGCGGGTGACGGTCAAGACCGACAGTGGCGAGCGGTCGGTTGCCGGGACATTGTTCGGCAATGCCACCCCGCGGCTCGTCGAGATTTTCGGCATCAAGGTGGAGGCAGACCTCGCCGGGTCGATGCTGTTCGTGATCAACGAGGACAAGCCGGGCTTCATCGGCAGCCTCGGGACCGCGCTCGGTGAAGCCAAGGTCAATATCGGCACGTTTCACCTTGGGCGGCGCGATGCGGGCGGGGAGGCGATCCTGCTGCTATCGGTCGATGAGCGGGTCGATGAGCCACTGCTGTGGACAATTTGCCGGCTGCCCGGCGTAAAGACCGTGAAGGCACTGAACTTTTGAGCTGAAATATTTCCGTCATCCTGACGAAAGTCAGGATATCCCGCCGAGTAGCGGATACTATCGACGAGGTCCTGACTTTCGTCAGGATGACGCTCACTATATGTCTGGTGTCCATGACCAATCCGATCACCCAGGGGCTGCTTCCCGAAGGCTTACGCGACCGTCTGCCACCGCAGGCGGAGGCGGCGGCAAACCTGTTGCGCGGGTTGCTGGATACCGTCGCAGCCCATGGCTATGAGCGGGTTCAACCGCCGCTCGCCGAGTTTGAGGACAGTTTGCTCGGACGCCTTGGGTCAGCAAAGCGCCAGGATTTGCTGCGGTTTCTCGATCCGGTTTCGGGTGCCACGCTGGCGCTGCGTCATGACATGACCGGACAGGTCGGCCGGATCGCGGCGACCCGCCTCCGCCATCTCGCCCGCCCATTGCGGCTGTCTTACGGCGGCCCGGTGCTCCGGATGCGCGGTGATCAGCTCGATCCCAGCCGCGAGCGGTTGCAGACCGGTGCAGAGTTGATTGGCATGGACAGTGTTGGTGCGGTGTCCGAAGTTCTGGCCCTCGCGGTTGCGGCGCTGACCGCAATTGGTCTGACCGGTCTGACCGTCGACATCACGCTGCCCGAGTTCGTGGGGGCTCTGGCGGCTGGCCCGTGGCCGCTCGATCCCAGCCAGCTTGCCGATGTCCAGCGGTGCCTTGACGCCAAGGATGTTGCCGCCCTGCGGTCCCTTGGCGCGGGACGCTATGACGTGTTGATCGCAGCCGCAGGGCCAGCGGAGGCGGCGTTGGCAAGGCTTCGTGCGCTGGGGTTCGACGGCGAGGCCGCAGGTCAACTTGACCGAGCTGCCGAGATCATGGCGTCGCTGGACGGCACGCCGACGACGATGGATCCAACCGAGCGACACGGCTTTGAATATCAAAGCTGGATCGGCTTCTCGATCTTTGCTGACGGCATACGTGGCGAAGTCGGCCGCGGCGGCAGTTATTCGGTCGTCCACCCGGACGGCCATGAGGAGCCCGCTGTTGGCTTTTCGCTGTATATTGACGGTCTGGTCGATGCGGGGTTTGGCGAAATCAAACATCGCCGTATCCTGCTGCCACCGGGAACCTCCGCTGAGGTCGGCATCCAGCTTCGAAGCGAGGGTTGGGCGACAGTGCCATCGTTTGCGGCTGACACCGATCCCGCCGCTTTTCGCTGCACCCACCGCTGGGACGGACAAAAGTCGATTGAAATCTAGCACGCTTCCGCCCCGCCGGGGCCGGAGCGCAGACAGGAAAGCAGAATCACGTGGCCAATGTGACGGTAATCGGCGCGCAATGGGGCGACGAAGGCAAGGGCAAGATCGTCGACTGGCTGTCGGGCCGCGCCGACGTTGTCGTGCGCTTCCAGGGCGGCCACAACGCCGGTCACACACTGGTCGTTGGCAATCAGACCTATAAGCTCAGTCTGCTGCCATCGGGAATTGTACGCGGGGCGCTGTCGGTCATCGGCAACGGTGTTGTGCTGGATCCGTGGCATTTGCGCGACGAGATCGCCAAGCTGCGCGATCAGGGCGTCAGCATCACGCCGGACAATCTTCAGGTTAGTGACATTTGCCCGCTGATCCTGCCGTTCCACCGTGACCTTGACGCGCTACGCGAAGACGCCAGCGGCGCTGGCAAGATCGGCACGACACGGCGCGGGATCGGCCCGGCCTATGAGGACAAGGTTGGCAGGCGTGCGCTTCGGGTCTGCGATCTGGCGCATCTCGATCAGGCGGGGCCACAGATTGACCGGCTGCTGGCGCATCACAACGCGCTGCGGACCGGCTTTGGCATTGCGCCGATCGACCGCGCCCGGCTGATGGCCGACCTCCAGGAGATCGCGCCGCATGTGCTGCCCTATGCCCGCCCGACGTGGATCACGCTGGGCGAGGCGAAGCGCAAGCGGCAGCGCATCCTGTTTGAAGGCGCGCAGGGTGTGCTGCTCGATGTCGATCACGGCACCTATCCGTTCGTGACCTCATCGAACGTGGTCGCCGGGCAAGCCGCCGCCGGTTCAGGCCTCGGCCCGAACGCCACCGGGTTCGTGCTCGGCCTCGTGAAAGCCTATACAACCCGCGTTGGCTCCGGCCCGTTCCCGACCGAACAGGACAATGATGTCGGCCAGCGCCTTGGCGAACGGGGGCATGAGTTCGGCACCGTGACGGGCCGAAAGCGTCGCTGCGGTTGGTTTGACGCCGTGCTGGTCCGGCAGGCCATCGCCGTGTCAGGCGTCACCGGGATTGCCCTGTCGAAGATCGACATCCTTGATGGCTTTGATGAAATCCTGATCTGCACCGGCTACCGGATCGGCGACCGGATGCTCGACCATTTTCCGGCTCATTCCAGCGAGCAGGCCGCCGTTGTGCCGATCTATGAACGCTTCGAGGGCTGGAGCGAAAGCTGCTATGGCGCGCGCAGCTGGTCGCAGCTTCCAGCGCAAGCGATCAAATATATCCGCCGCATCGAGGAATTGGTGAACTGCCCGGTGGCGCTGGTGTCAACCTCGCCAGAACGGGATGACACGATATTGGTGCGCGATCCGTTCGAGGATTAACGGCGCATCCAGCCCGGGATCACGAATGCATCGATCAGCCACCACAAGCCGACGGCACCCCAGATCAGGAAGCCAAGCCCGAACCAGAATGTGAGCCAGCCAAGACCGTGCAGGATCAGCATGGTCATGCCCGAGGCGACCCGCCCGGTCACCATTCGGTGCACCCCGAGATTCCCGAGAAAGAACCAGACCAGATAGACCACGATTGTCATCGCTGTCGCGTCAGCAGGGTCGCGATACGGTTCGATCAGCGCCATCTGTGCCTCCAGTGTATTACTGGACTAAGATAGTCCACATTGCGCGCGATGCAAGAGCTTGCTGTCAACCAGCCGGAATCAGTTTGACCTCGACGCCCAGTCCCAGCGCCTTTGCATAACGCTCAATGCTACGCAGCGACGACAGGTGTCGCCCGTTCTCCATCCGCGCGACCACCGACTGGGTGGTGCCCATGCGTTCGGCGAGGTCGGCCTGGGTCAGGTCGGTCGCCCAGCGGGCGTTTGCCATCGTTGCAGCGACGGACCACGGCAGGTCCGCCTCCTTCCACATACGGGCGTATTCAGAGTCCTCCATCCACTTTTGGTGGAGAGATCGAACCGATGTGAACTGAGTCAGATCACCAGTTTCTTCCGATCCTGTGCGATCATCATTGCCGTCATTGGGGTCTTCTGCGTTTTCTTGACGAAGCTGTGCAGCACGACCACGCGCTTTCCGCTCGCCGTCACGTAGATCGACCGGGCGATGCCGCTCTTTCCGCTGAACCGCAGTTCCCACAATCCGTCTCCCATCGGCTTGACATTCGGCGCGCGCAAAACCGCCAGCCCAGACATTTCGATCGCCAGCGCCAATCGTTGAAACGCGTTGCGCAGATCGAACGGCAAATCCTCCACTTCGCGTTGCGCCTTGGCATTGACGAAGGTGAGGATCCAGCCGCTCGGCGTCATTTATAGCATCTCTGCGATAATTTCAACCACATTGCGCCCGATGCAAGAGCTTCTGGTCGGCGAGCACCAGCGCCATCATCGCCTCGGCCACCGGCGCGGCGCGAATGCCGACGCAGGGGTCGTGGCGGCCCTTGGTGACGATCTCCGCCGCCGCGCCGTCGCGGTCGATGGTCTCGACAGGCGTCAGGATCGACGAAGTGGGTTTTAGTGCGATACGGCACACCACCGGCTGGCCGGTCGAAATGCCGCCCGCCGTGCCGCCCGCGTGGTTGGCAAGGAACAGCGGCTTGCCGTCGGGGCCTGGCCGCATCGCATCGGCATTGTCCTCGCCGCGAAGGCGTGCAGCGGCGAACCCGTCGCCGATCTCGACGCCCTTGACCGCGTTGATCGACATCATCGCCGACGCGAGTTCGCTGTCGAGCTTGGCGTAGACCGGCGCGCCCCAGCCGGCGGGGACGCCGGTGGCAACACATTCGACGAT
>JAYVLC010000241.1:0-3007 GCA_043759675.1 Sphingosinicellaceae bacterium | reverse complement strand
GCAGATTGCCGAGCTGATCGGGCCCGATATCATCAAGCTTGATCGCGGCACGATGGGCACCGTTGAAACCGAGATGAATCGTGACGGCGTACCCGCGATTACGCTCGAGCTGGGGCGGCCCGAGGTTTTTGATCCGGTGATGGTGGCGCGGGCGGTTGCCGGGATCAAGCGGGTGATGGCGGATATGGAGATGCTGGTGGTGGCACCACCGCGCACGACGGTGCCGTTTGTCGGCAACAAGCTGGCGGTAGTGACAGCCACGCGCGGCGGCTTTGCCCATGTGCTGGTGGCGCTTGGCGGGACCGTGACCAAGGGTGATGTCGTCGCGACGATCTCCGATGCGTTCGGGCGGGTGATCGAGACGGTGCGCGCGCCGGAAAGCGGCCGGGTCAACACGGTGGTGACCGACCCGCTGCACGACCCCGGCGACATGCTGCTCAGGATCGTATTTGTGTCGGCTGACCCGGCGTGCGCGATGGGCTGCTGAGCCTGCGGCTAAACCAGCTCGATGATGATGGCAGGCGCCATGCCGCCCGCCGCGCACATGGTGACGAGGCCGCGTTTGAGGCCGCGGCGTTCCAGTTCATCGAGGACGGTACCGATCAGGATGGAGCCGGTTGCGCCGATTGGGTGACCGAGCGCGCAGGCGCCGCCGTTGACGTTGACCTTGCTGCGGTCGAGCTTCAAATCGCGGATGAACTTTTCAGCGACGACGGCGAAGGCCTCGTTGATTTCCCACAGGTCGATGTCGTCCACGGTCAACCCGGCCTTGGCTAGCACCTTGCGGGCCGCAGGGACGGGGGCGTTGAGCATGAGCGTCGGGCAGTCGCCAACATTGGCGGTGGCAACGATGCGCGCGCGGGGTTTGAGGCCGTGTTTGTCGGCATAATCCTTTGATGCGAGCAGGATTGCAGCGGCGCCGTCCACGACACCGGATGAATTGCCGGCGTGGTGGACGCCAGACCATTTGAGGTCGGGATAGCGGGCGTTGATCGATTGGCGGAAGGTCTGACCGTCGGGCTGGATCGATACGTCGGCGACGACATCGAAAGAGGCTTTGAGGCCCGCAAGCCCCTCGGCGGTGGTTTCGGGGCGCGGGAATTCCTCATGGTCAAGCGCGACGCTACCGTCTTCGTTGTAGACGGTGACGAGGCTTTTGGCGAAGCGGCCTTCCTGGATGGCGACCGCCGCGCGGCGCTGGCTTTCGAGCCCGAGCGCATCGACGGCTTCGCGACTGATCCCTTCCATCGCGGCGATTGCATCACCGCAGACGCCCTGATGCGATTGCGGGTGGACCGCCTGCAGTGCGGCATTGCCCGACCCCATTCCCATCGGCATGACGCCCGCAGCCATGTCGGCAGCGCCCAATGCCGCAGTGTAGGACATCATTTCGGTGCCGCCTGCGATCAAAAGATCTTCCATGCCCGACATGATCTGCGCCGCGGCCAGATTGACGCTGGTGATCCCGCCGCCGCAGAAGCGGTCGAGTGTCATACCGCTGGCCCGGATGTCATAGCCAGCCGCAAGCGCAGCCATGCGACCAAGGTCGCCGCCCTGCTTGCCGCGCTGGGTTGAGGTGGACCAGATGATGTCGTCGACGTGCGATGTATCGAGATTGTTGCGATCTTTCAGCGCCTTCAACACGGTCGCGGCGAGATGCTGCGGGTGGAAGTGTGACAGCGCGCCCTTGCCGGGCTTGCCAATGCCGCGGGGCGTGCGAACAGCGTCGATGATATAGGCGTCGGCCATAGCAATATCCTCTCAGGCGAGTGTCGGATTGCAGCTTCTATGCGGCGTAGGCACCGGACAAACCAACCTATCATAGTTGTTCGGGGCTGGTTTCGATCAATAGCTTCGGGGTAGGCCGAGGACATGTTCGGCGACATAAGACAGGATCATGTTCGTACTGATCGGCGCGACCTGGTAGAGCCGCGTCTCGCGGAATTTGCGTTCAACATCATATTCTGCGGCAAAGCCGAACCCGCCGTGGGTCTGGATACAGGCTTCGCCCGCAGCCCAGCTGGCATCGGCGGCCAGCATCTTGGCCATATTGGCCTCTGCTCCAACGTTGCTGCCCGCTTCATATTTGGCAAGTCCGTCGCGCACCATCAATTCGGCGGCCCGCATCTGGGCATAAGCGCGAGCAATCGGGAACTGCACGCCCTGATTCTGACCGATTGGCCGCCCGAACAGGACCCGTTCATTGGCGTAGGCGGTTGCGTTGTCGATGAACCATTTGGCATCGCCAATGCACTCGGCGGCGATCAGCAACCGTTCCGCATTCATGCCGGACAGGATGTAGCGAAACCCTTGCCCTTCTTCCCCGATCAGGTTGATTGCCGGGACGCGCATATTGTCGAAAAACACTTCGGTCGTGGAATGGTTCATCATCGTGTCGATCGGACGGATGGTCAGGCCGTTGCCAAGCGCGGCTTTCATGTCGACGAGGAACACCGATAGGCCCTCGGTTCGCTTGGCTACCTGCTCACGTGGCGTTGTCCGGGCCAGCAGCAGCATCAGGTCAGAATGTTCAGCGCGGCTGGTCCAGAGCTTTTGACCGTTGATGATATAATCTTCGCCGTCGCGTTTGGCGGTGGTTTTCAATGCCAGTGTATCGGTGCCGCTGGTCGGTTCGGTGACGCCAAAGGCTTGCAGGCGCAATTCGCCGGTGGCGATCCGGGGCAGGTAGCTGCGCTTTTGAGCTTCGCTGCCGTGTCGGAGGAGGGTGCCCATGATGTACATCTGGGCGTGACAGGCCCCGCCATTGCAGCCCTGGCGCTGGATTTCCTCAAGGATGGCCGCAGCCGCCGAAATCGGCAAGCCAGCGCCGCCATAGTCTTCGGGGATAAGCGCTGCGAGATAGCCGGCGTCGCCAAGGGCAGTTACAAATTCGGTTGGATAGGCGCGGTCCCGGTCCTTGGCGCGCCAATAGGGGCCGGGAAACTGCTGGCAAAGCTTGGCGACCTCGCTGCGGATGTCCGAATAATCCTGTGTCATGGCTTGGCAA
>JAYVLC010000240.1:0-2069 GCA_043759675.1 Sphingosinicellaceae bacterium | reverse complement strand
TGCGTTCATCGCGCCGGGTGCGCAGATTGTCGGCAATGTCCGGATCGAAGCAGGGGCAAGCGTCTGGTACAATACCGTGCTGCGCGCTGACGTGCAGACCATTGTCGTCGGCGAGCGGTCGAACATTCAGGACGGCTCGGTTGTTCACGTCACTCGCAAGACGCACGGCACGTTCATCGGCAAGGACTGTCTTGTCGGTCATATGGCAATGATCCACGGCTGTACGCTGGACGATCACAGCTTTGTCGGGCTTGGCGCAATCGTCATGGACGGCTGCGTCATTGAAACTGACGGCATGCTGGCAGCAGGCGCGATGCTGACGCCGGGCAAGCGCATCCCATCGGGTGAACTTTGGGGCGGGCGGCCCGCTGCCTTCATGCGCAAGCTGACGCCCGACGATATCGCGCGCAACCGCGCCGGTGCCGCCGGCTACGTTGAACTGGCACAGCGGCACAAGGCCGACGTCGGCTAGCCCAAACGGTGAAAACGGCCACGGATTGTTCCGCAGCCGTTTCTCTGGTCGGGGCGACAGGATTCGAACCTGCGACCCTTAGACCCCCAGTCTAATGCGCTACCGGGCTGCGCCACGCCCCGACCGAGCGACGCGTTTAGGCTGCACGGCTGCCAAGCGCAAGTCTATCGCCGGAGCGTCTGCAGCAGCGCCATCGCCCGGGCCCGATTCTCCCAGCTGGTCGCCTTAAGGGCCAGATTCAGCTCGTTGATCGCATCGGCCTTCTTGCCATTCGCCTGATAGGCGATCGCCAAGTGATAGCGCATGTTGGGATCACGCGGCACGGTCTGCACACCTTTTTGCAGCAGGGCCAGGCCCCGCTTGACGTCAGCACCGGTCTCGACAAGCACGATCCCTGCGGTGTCCATGATCGCCGGGCTGGTCGGGGCAGCCTTGATGGCAGCCTGCGCCATCGGAATGGCCCGCTTGTCGCGGACCTGGTGCAGTGCCCATGCAAGATTGTTCAGGACCGCCGGATCATTGGCCGCCCCGCGTTTGCGCAGTTCGTCGTAAATTGACACGGCCTGCCTGAAGTTCTTCGCGTCGGTATACCGGTCACCAAGCCCTGCCATCGCGACCGGGTCATTCGGCTCCTTTTTCAGGTAGGCCTGGAGGATCGCAATGGCGTTCGGGGGCCGGTTCATCCGCACATAGGCGTTCGACAACCGCATCGCGACCGAGCGGTCAAAGCTGATGCGCTGCGCTGCCTGATAGGAAGCGATGGCCCCATTCAGGTCGCCTGAATTCAACTTGATGTCGCCGACGACCTGATCTGCAACATTCAGTGTCGGATAGGCACGCCGCAGACGGGCGACGAGCGCGAGCGCTGCCGGGAAGTCTCCCGCACGCGATTCCAGCGCAATCGCATCGACATAGACCGGGACCAGATTCTGTCCGGTCAGGGTCAAGGCCTGCGCATAGGTTGATCGCGCATCCTCAACACGGCCCTGGAACGCCTGCGTCCGCGCCAGCAAGACGCGCGGGCCAGGCAAATTTGGTGCAAGTGTCACCAGCCGGTTGAACGAACTCTCTGCCTTGCCCGGCTGTTTCGCGGTCAACTGCGTAATGCCAACCAGCTCGATGACCGTTGCATTGTCGCCAAAGTCCCGCCCGAGCGCCGAAGCCTCGGCCAGCGCCCTGGCTGAGTCGCCGGACTGCACATAGGCTTGCGTCAGGGACAGGCGCGGGGCGATATTCTTCGGCGCGATCGCTGTCGCCTGCTTCAGCCAGGAAATCCGCTCTGCGCTGTTATTCTGCGCGCGAGCGATATCGGCAAGAGCAGTCATCGACGTCGTGTCATTCCGGTTCGCCGTCAGCACCATGAGCAGTTGCTTCTTGGCTTCCTCAGGCCGACCGGTTGTCGCCAGCAGCTGCGCCAGGTTGCGCCGACCTTCAACAAACGCCGGCTTCTTCACCAGCGCCAGCCGGAAGTTGGCCTCCGCACCCTTGGAGTCGTTCATCCCAAGCAGCGCAGCGCCCCGCATATTATAGCCGACCGGGAGGTTGGGATAGGCGGCAACGATCTGGTCGGCACTGCCCAAGGCATCCTTGTACTTCG
>JAYVLC010000239.1:0-6968 GCA_043759675.1 Sphingosinicellaceae bacterium | reverse complement strand
TTGACGCACCCGCCTTCTGCCCGGAGCAGCGTTCCCCGGTGCAGGCAGGCGTTGACATAGGCGCGGATTTCGCCCGGGGCGCTGCGGACGACAATCAGGGAATCGTGGACGATTTCGTAGACGATGTGGTCGCCAACGTTGGGAATTTCCTCGACCCGGCAGGCGAGCTGCCATGTTTTGCGCCAGACCTTTTCAACTTCGCGGTCATGCCAGGATTTGGAAAAATAGCGTTCGGCGGACACATCGGCGGTGCTTTGTCCGCTGGCGGGTGATTCCACGCGCATGATCTGGGGTGCGGGATTGGCATCGGTGGCGAATATTTGTTGAACCGAAGGGCCGGGTCGCCGCGCGATAATGTCCATGTGCACCTCTCAAACTTTGGTGCCACTCTGCGGTTGTGTTAGGGGATCGGCAATGCACAAACTTGCCAGCCAACATCTGATCACCATGTCGCTTGATGTTGGCTTCAACGCGACCGCAACTATCGGCAAAATGCCCTCCGGGGTGCGCCGGATCGCGCCGGTGAATGGCGGCGTATTTTCGGGCGAGCGGTTGAACGGGACGGTTCTGGCCGGCGGCGCGGACTGGGTGATTTTCCGACCCGATGGGGTTATGTTGATCGACGTCAGGCTGACCTTGCGAACCGGCGACGCGGCGTTGATCTACCTGACCTATCAGGGCCGGTTTCTGGCCTCCCCTGAGGTCATGGCGCGGTTTGGCAAGGGGGAATTGCTCGATCCGGACGACTATTCACTCGTGGTGACGGCAAAATTTGAATGCGGAACGGAACGCTATCGGTGGCTGAATGACGTCATTGCAGCGGGCACCGGCACGCAGACGCTTGGCGGGCCGGTCTATGATTTTCACGAAATCGGTTAGTCCATTCTCCGATCAGGACGGACAAACCTGATCGGGAAAGGGGACCAGAGTCTGTTTCAGCTGAATGGAAACGCCCACCGAGCCCGCTCATCCTGAGCGAAGTCGAAGGACGCAGTGTCGGCTTGGGCGCGTCCTTCGACGAAGTTTATCCAGAGCGAAGTCGATGGGCTCAGGATGAGCGGGTATCTGTGATTCAATCGAGCTGAAACAGAATCTAGCGTTGATCAATCAGCGCGGGCACATCGTCGGACGCCTGCTCAAGGGTTGTGCCGGGTGCTGCAATCGCCGGAGACGGCTCGCGTCGCGATGCGCGCAGGATCGCCTTTTCGATCCGGGGATAGGTCCCGCAGCGGCACAGGTTGGTCATCGTCTCGCGGATGTCGCTGGGCGTCGGGTGGCGCTTTTGCTTCAGCAGGCCGGCTGCCGCCATGATCATGCCGGATTGGCAATAGCCGCACTGCGGGACCTGCTCGGCAATCCAGGCGAGTTGTAGCGGGTGCGAGCGATCATCCGACAGGCCCTCGATCGTCGTCACGAAGCTGCCTTCGATATCACCGATGCTGACCTGGCAGCTGCGCTGGGCGACTCCGTCGATGAGGACGGTGCAGGCCCCGCACAGGCCCGCGCCACAGCCAAATTTGGTGCCGGTGAGGTTGGAGGCATCGCGTAAGGCCCAGAGCAGCGGGGTCTCGGGCGGCAGCTGATATTGTACAGGGTTGTCGTTGACGGTGAAGCGGGTCATCTCGTGCAGATAGCCGAAGGGAGCGCGCAATGGAATTGCAGACATTAAGCCTTGAGATCAACGATCATGTTGCGGAGCTGAAACTGACGCGCGGCGCGGCGTTAAACACGATGAACGCGGCGTTCTGGACCGAGATGATCGAGGCGTTTGACGCAATCGCTGCCGATGGATCGGTGCGGGCGGTGGTGCTGTCCTCCACCGGTCGGCACTTTACCGCCGGGCTTGATCTGCAATGGGCGGCGGCCGACGGGCTGGCGAATCGCGATGGGGAGACTGCAAGAAACCGTGAACATTTCCGGCGAAAAGTCCTCAAGATGCAGGAAAGCTTCAATGTCATCGATCGTTGCCGGGTGCCGGTGATCGCGGTGGTGCAGGGCGGCTGCATCGGGGGCGGGGTCGATCTGACCACGGCGTGCGATATTCGAATCGGAACGGCTGACTGTTTTTTTACCATTCAGGAAATCAGCGTCGGGATTGTCGCTGATGTCGGCACGTTGCAACGCATTCCGACGCTGTTGCCGCAAGGGCTGGTTCGCGAACTTGCCTACACCGGGCGGCGGTTCGGGGCCGAGGAGGCGTTGCGACATGGGTTCCTCAACAGCGTGCACGACAGCCAAGTGTCAGCGCTTGCCGCCGCGACGGCAATGGCGCGCGAGATTGCAGCCAAGTCGCCGATGGCCGTTGCAGGCGTGAAACAGGTCCTCAATCATGGCCGCGGCCGCACCGTCGAGGAGGGGCTTGAATATGTCGCGCTGTGGAACGCTGCGATGCTGCCGGGAGAGGATAGCCAGATCGCGATCCGGGCGCAGATGAGCCGCAAGACGGCAGAATTCCAGGACCTGAAAGCCGGATGATCAACGGCCGCATCTCGGCGCTTGTGACGCTCGGGCCTGCTGCCTATAAGCCGCTCGACTCTTGGCCGGGGTGACACTCGGCGCGTTGACCATTGAGGGCATGATGGCACGAACGAAAACCTGGGCAATCGCAGCAGCTCTGATGCTGCTTCCGGGCGCGGTATTGGCGCAGGCCGCAGCACCGGTTGCGATCGAAACCAGTCCTGCACCTGTCGTCAGCACCGTGCCAGCCGCCGCTGATGCGACGGTTGCGGCTGTGACTGCTGCTCCCACGCCGACGGCGGTGATGGAGCGCGTTGCGCCAACACCCGGGATGGGGCAGCCTATCGCCAGAGGCATGGATCTTCAGCCATCGGTCACAACAATTGGTGATCGTGGTCATTGGCTCAATACCACGTTGATGTTGCCTCTGATGGCTGCCGTGGTGCTGATCGTGCTGGGGCTGCTTGGCTGGGTGATGTTTCGCTATCGGGCCTCGGCCAATCCG
Organism: Sphingosinicellaceae bacterium; assembly: GCA_043759675.1. Classification (GTDB taxonomy): domain Bacteria; phylum Pseudomonadota; class Alphaproteobacteria; order Sphingomonadales; family Sphingomonadaceae; genus JADCGM01. The sequence continues at coordinate 4,006 of JAYVLC010000239.1, read as the reverse complement.
GTGGCATCGCAGACGTCGCACAATACGCTGGTCGAGGTCATCTGGACGGTGGTTCCTGTCCTGATCCTTGTCGTGATCGCCGTCCCGTCATTCCGGCTGCTGGCGGACCAATATGACCCGCCCAAACCTGATCTGACGATCAAGGCGATCGGTCACCAATGGTATTGGGAATATGAATATCCCGACTATGGCCCGTTCAGCTTTGACTCGGTGATGCTGACTGAGGCCGAAGCAGCGGCGCAAGGGTCGCCGCGGCTGCTCGATGTCGACAACCGGATCGTCGTGCCGGCCGGGGCGACGGTCAAGGTTCTGACCACGGCCGCTGACGTGATTCATGCCTTTGCCCTGCCGGCCTTCTGGGTAAAAATCGATGCGGTCCCGGGGCGGATCAATGAGACCTGGTTCAAGGTTGATCGGCCAGGGGTGTATTTCGGGCAATGTTCCGAACTCTGCGGAACCAAGCACGGCTTCATGCCGATTGCCATCGAGGTGCTGCCACCGGCAAAGTTCAATGCCTGGGTCGCAGCCAAGGAAGCCGAGAATGGTAACGCAACCCCCGGCCCCCGGTTTCAGACCGGTGCTGATGGCAAGCTCACACGCATCGTAGCAGCCCCTGCAGTTGCAGCTCCTGCACCGGCAGCCGCTGCTCCGACCGCGCTCTAAGCGAGATAGATATATGGCATATTCCAACGCCGCCGCCGGTCACGACGACCACGCCCACGACGACCACGGCCATATGCCGGGATTCTTTGCGCGCTGGTTTATGTCGACCAACCACAAGGATATCGGGACACTTTACCTGATCTTTGCGATCGTCGCCGGGATCATCGGCGGCGGCGTGTCGGGCATCATGCGCCTTGAACTGGCGCATCCGGGCATCCAGTATCTGACGATGATGACGGGCGGCAATCTTGATGCCTCCTACCATCTCTGGAATGTGTTCATTACCGCGCACGGCCTGATCATGGTGTTCTTCATGGTGATGCCCGCGATGATCGGCGGGTTCGGCAACTGGTTCGTGCCGATCATGATCGGTGCACCGGACATGGCCTTCCCGCGCATGAACAACATCTCGTTCTGGCTGCTGGTGCCGTCGTTCTCACTGCTGCTCGGGTCGATGTTTGTTGAAGGCCCAGCCGGGTTCAACGGGGCGGGAACGGGCTGGACGGTCTATGCGCCGCTATCGACGTCGGGCCATCCGGGGCCGGCGGTCGACATGGCGATCCTGTCGCTCCACCTTGCCGGCGCGTCGTCGATTCTTGGTGCGGTCAATTTCATCACCACGATCTTCAACATGCGGGCACCCGGCATGACGCTGCACAAGATGCCCCTGTTTGTCTGGTCGATCCTGGTGACCGCGTTCCTGCTGCTGCTGGCGCTGCCGGTGCTGGCTGGTGCGATCACCATGCTGCTGACTGACCGCAATTTCGGGACGACCTTCTTCGATCCAGCTGGCGGCGGCGACCCCGAGCTCTATGAGCATTTGTTCTGGTTCTTCGGCCATCCCGAAGTCTACATCATGATCGTTCCGGGTTTTGGCATGGTCAGCCAGATCATTTCGACCTTCTCCAAAAAGCCGGTGTTTGGCTATCTCGGCATGGCCTATGCGATGGTCGCCATCGGCTTCATCGGGTTCGTCGTCTGGGCGCATCACATGTACACCGTCGGGCTTGATGTGAACACGAAGATGTATTTCACGGCCGCCACCATGGTCATCGCGGTACCGACCGGCATCAAGATTTTCTCGTGGATCGCCACGATGTGGGGCGGCTCGATCAGCTTCAAGACGCCGATGCTGTGGGCGATCGGCTTTATCTTCATGTTCACCGTTGGCGGCGTCACCGGTGTCATTCTGTCGAGCGCAGGCGTCGATACGATTTTCCACGACACCTATTATGTCGTCGCGCATTTCCATTATGTGCTGTCGCTCGGGGCGGTGTTCGCCCTGTTCGCGGGATTTTATTACTGGTTCGCAAAAATGTGGGGCCGCCACTACAACGAGGTGCTCGGCCAGCTGCACTTCTGGATTTTCTTTATCGGCGTGAACGTGTTGTTTTTCCCGATGCACTTCCTTGGCCAGGACGGCATGCCGCGCCGTATCCCTGACTATCCGGACGCCTATGCCTATTGGAACCAGATCGCGAGCTATGGCTATGCGATCATGGCGGTCGGCATGATGTTCTTTTTCATCAACGTCTTCTGGTCGCTGGCGTTTGGCCGGAAGGCCGAAGATAATTATTGGGGTGAAGGTGCCACCACGCTGGAGTGGACGCTGTCATCGCCACCGCCGCATCACCAGTTCGAGACGCTGCCGATAATCAAATAGGCCGATGCAAGCGAGTGACACGACCTTTGCCGTGACCGCGGCTGCCGACTGGCGCGACTTTGTTGCGCTGCTGAAGCCGCGCGTCGTGTCGCTGGTGGTGTTTACCGGGGCCTGCGGATTGTTCGCAGCGCCGGTCGCCATCCATCCGGTGATCGCGGCTACCGCCATCCTCTGCATTGCGATCGGTGCCGGCGCCGCCGGGGCGCTGAACATGTGGTATGAGGCTGATATCGACGGGCTGATGAAGCGGACGCAGGATCGCCCGATCCCGGCCGGGCGTGTCGATAGCGGGTCGGCGCTGGCGTTCGGTGTGACACTGTCCCTGTTCAGCGTGTTTGTGATGGGGGTTGCGGTGAACTGGCTGGCAGCGGCGCTGCTGCTGACCTCGATCCTGTTTTACGTGCTGATTTACACCGTCTGGCTGAAGCGGAAGACTCCGCAGAATATCGTGATTGGTGGCGCTGCTGGTGCATTTCCGGCCATGATCGGCTGGGCCGCTGCGACCGGCGATGTCTCGCTGTTGCCCGTGCTGCTGTTCGTGATGGTTTTCCTGTGGACGCCGCCGCACTTCTGGGCGCTCGCGCTGTTCATGAAGAGCGACTACGCGGCCGCCGGCGTGCCGATGCTGCCGGTCACCGCCGGGCGGCGCGAGACGCGGCGCCAGGTGCTGATTTATTCGGTCCCGCTGGTCGTCGTGACACTGCTGCCAAGCGCGTTTGGCTTGACCGGCGTCGTGTTCGGCGGGTCAGCGGCGTTGCTTGGCGCGGGATTCCTGTGGCTGGCGGTCAGGGTTGCCCGAAATCATGCCACCGAGATCGCCGAGATGCAGCCGGAGAAGCGGCTGTTCGCCTACTCGATTTTCTACTTGTTCGTCCTGTTCGGGATGTTGGTTGTCGATCGGAGCCTCGCATGAAGCCGGACGAGCAATATGTTGCCAAACAGCGTTCGCGGAACAACGCGATGGGGATTGTGCTGGGTGGACTGGCGATCCTGTTTTTTGCGGTCACAATTGTGAAGCTGGCCGTTGCATGACGGTTGCAGCGAACCGGCGGGTTGGCTTGATTGCGGCAGTCTTTGCTGCGTCGATGCTTGGCGCGGCCTATGCGGCGGTGCCGCTCTATAAATTATTCTGCCAGGCGACCGGGTTCGGCGGTACGACCCAGCGAACGGCTGAAGCGCCCAAACTGGTGCTGGCGCGCACCATGGATGTTCGTTTCGATGGCAATGTCAGCGGATTGCCCTGGACGTTTGGCCCCGACAAGATGGTTGAGACCGTGAAACTGGGGGAGAAGCGAATCGCTTTCTTCCGCGCGACCAACAACAGCGACCAGCCGGTCACCGGAACGGCGACCTACAATGTTTCGCCGGAGACGGCCGGGAGCTTTTTCACCAAAATCCAGTGTTTCTGCTTCACCGAGCAGACGCTACAGCCGCATCAGAGCGTGGAAATGCCGGTGGTGTATTTCGTCAATCCGGAGCTCGAAAAAGACCCCAATGCCAAACGCATCGAGGAAATTACACTGAGCTACACCTTCTACCCCGTGGACAAGCCGCAAGGCACCGGGCAAACATCCCCCCAAATTCCGGCTAAGCAAGGGTAAGCATGATGGCCTCCGCCAGAACCCACGACTATCACATCGTCAATGCAAGTCCCTGGCCGCTGGTCGGGGCCGTTTCGGC
>JAYVLC010000238.1:0-4230 GCA_043759675.1 Sphingosinicellaceae bacterium | reverse complement strand
GAATATCTGACCGGCATCCACACGCCGATGACGACCGAGCTGACACTCGACAATCTGGCGGTCACCGGCACAATCCCGCCAGAACTGGATGGCCGCTATCTGCGCATCGGCCCCAACCCGGTCGGCGCGGTCAATCCGGCCAGCTATCACTGGTTCACCGGCGACGGCATGGTCCACGGCGTCCGGATCGGTGGCGGCAAGGCGCATTGGTATCGCAATCGCTGGGTCCGCTCGACGGCGGTGTCGGCTGCGCTGGGCGAAGCGCCCGCCCCCGGCCCCCGCAACGGCCAGCAGCAAACCGTCAACACCAATATCCTTGGCCATGCCGGCAAGACCTGGGCGCTGGTCGAGGCGGGCGGCTTTCCGGTTGAGATGTCGAATGATCTGATGACCGTCGCGCACAATCCGTTTGAAGGGACGCTCGCCCACGCTTTTTCCGCCCATCCGCACCTCGACCCGCTGACCGGGGAGATGCACGCCATCTGCTACAAGGCCGATCAGATCAACGTCATCCACCATGTTGTGGTCGGGGACGATGGCCGGGTCCGGCGTCAGGAGCCGATCCCGGTGCAGGACGGCCCGTCGATCCACGACTGCGCCCTTACCGCCCGCTTCGTACTGGTGTTCGACCTGCCGGTCACCTTCTCGATGAAGCGCCTGCTTGCCGGGTTCGCCTTCCCTTATCAGTGGAACCCCAACCACAAGGCGCGCGTCGGCCTGTTGCCGCGCGAAGGCACAGCCACCGACATCATCTGGTGCGACGTTACACCCTGCTATCTCTTTCACCCGTCCAACGCCTTTGACACCAGCGACGGCAAGGTCATCGTCGATGTCGCCGTGCATGACAGCATGTTCGCAGATTCAACCAAAGGCCCGGACTCGCAGTCGGTCGCATTTGAACGCTGGACCATTGACCCGACCACCGGCAGCGTTACCCGCCGTGTCATCGACTCTGCCCCTCAGGAATTCCCCCGGCCCGATGAACGCCGCTACGGCCAGTCCTACCGCTATTGCTATACGATGGCACTGCCCGCACAGGGCTTTGGCGAGCATTTCGCCACCCACCTCTACAAGCATGACCTCGAATCCGGCACCCGGCAGGTCCATGACTTCGGCCCCGGCTGCACCCCCGGCGAGTTTGTTTTTGTCCCGCGCAGCGCGACATCCGCCGAGGATGATGGCTGGCTGATCGGATTCGTGATCGACACAAATCGCGATACCACCGACCTCGTCATTCTCGGCGCCCAGGATTTTGCCGGGGAGCCAATTGCCGCCGTGCACCTGCCGCACCGCATTCCGCCCGGCTTCCACGGCAATTGGGTGCCTGCCTGAGTGCGCCGCAGCGCAGCATAATCTTGCGCCCGCGCCGCTTTCCGCGCAATGACGCGCCCATGAACGTTTGGACCCCCGATAGCTGGCGCGCTCGCGAAGCAAAGCACCTGCCGACTTACGCCGACGCAGCGGCACTGGCAGCGGTGGAGACAGAGCTTGGAAGCTATCCGCCGCTGGTCTTTGCCGGCGAGGCCCGTGACCTGAAGTCAAACCTCGCTGAGGTTGCCGCAGGCAAGGCGTTCCTGCTTCAGGGCGGCGACTGCGCCGAATCCTTTGCGGAATTTCACCCCAACAACATCCGCGACACCTTCCGCGTCATCCTGCAGATGGCGGTTGTTCTGACCTATGCCTCCAAAATGCCGGTGGTGAAGGTCGGTCGGATGGCGGGTCAGTTCGCCAAACCGCGTTCGACGCCAACCGAGACCATCGGTGACACCACATTGCCCAGCTATCTCGGTGACATCGTCAACGATATCGCGTTCGAGGCGGCGGGCCGCGATCCGGATCCCAAGCGGATGCTGCGCGCCTATATGCAATCGGCGTCAACGCTCAACCTGCTTCGGGCCTTTGCGCAGGGCGGCTATGCCAATCTGCATCAGGTCAACAAATGGACGCTGGATTTCGTCGGCCGTTCGCCCTGGGCCGAGAAGTTCCAGGACGTTGCCGAACGGATCGGCGATGCGCTGGCGTTCATGGCGGCCTGCGGCATCTCCCCTGACACGGTCCCGCAGCTGAAAGGCACCAACTTCTTCACCAGTCACGAAGCGTTACTGCTCGGCTACGAACAGTCGATGACGCGGCAGGACAGCCTGACCGGCGACTGGGTCGACACCTCCGCCCATATGCTGTGGATCGGCGACCGGACCCGTCAGCCAGACGGCGCGCATGTCGAATTCCTGCGCGGCGTGTTGAACCCGATCGGCATGAAATGCGGTCCCAGCCTTGAGCCCGATGAGCTGTTGCGGCTGATCGACCTGCTCAATCCAGCCAACGAGCCCGGCCGCCTGACCCTCATCGCCCGGTTTGGGCATGACAAGGTCGAGACCGGCCTGCCGCGCCTGATCCGCGCCACCCAGCGCGAGGGGCGCAATGTCGTCTGGTCCTGCGACCCGATGCACGGCAACGTCATCAAGACCAACAGCGGCTACAAGACGCGCCCCTTCGACCGGATTCTCGCCGAAGTCCGCGGCTTCTTCGCCGTCCACCGCGCCGAGGGCACCCACGCCGGTGGTATCCATATCGAAATGACCGGCCAGAATGTCACCGAATGTATTGGCGGCGCGATGGACGTGACCCAGATGGACCTTGGTGATCGCTACCACACCCACTGCGACCCGCGCCTCAACGCCGGTCAAAGCCTCGAATTGGCGTTCCTGCTCGCCGAGCAGCTGAAGGCCGAGCTCGCCGACCGGGCGCAACAAGCGGCATGATGATCGATGTCGTGCCGGAGGAATTGCCCGAGCGCGTAGCCGGAGGCGCACGCTAACGCTTGGTCGCACCCAATGCTGACCGCGCCGCGTCGGCGTCAGCAACCAGTTCCCGGCGTCGGGCTTCGCCAAATCCGTCAAGCGTCCGGTACGACATCGCAAGACGGGCATTCCCGCCAAGCTGGGCACGGTTGCGCTCAAGAAAACCCCAATACAGGCGGTTGAACGGACAAGCCCCGTCGCCGGACTTGGCACTGACGTCGAAACGACACCCACCGCAATAGTCGCTCATCCGGTTGATATAGGCCCCGGACGCTGCATAGGGCTTCGAACCGACGATGCCGCCATCGGCAAATGTCGCCATCCCGCGAGTGTTCGGCATCTCAACCCACTCGAAAGCATCCGCAAAAACAGTCATATACCAATCGTCCACTACGTCAGGGTGGACACCAAGCAGCATAGCCAGATTGCCGGTGATCATCAGGCGCTGGATGTGATGGGCGTAGGCATTGGTCCGGGCGGTCTCCACAACATCGGCGACACAGGACATATCGGTCCGGCCCGACCAGAAGAATTCGGGAATCCTGCGATCCGCATCCAGGGCGTTGCGCTGGCCATAGTCGGGCATCTTCAGCCAGTAGACGCCGCGCACAAATTCACGCCACCCCAGAATCTGCCGGATAAAGCCCTCCACCGCGTTCAGTGGAGCCTTGCCGATCCGGTATGCCGCCTCGGCCCGCCGACAGGTCTCCAGCGGGTCCAGCAGGCCGATATTCAGCGATGTGGATATCAGCCCGTGCCACATCCATGGCTCACCGAGCGCTATCGCGTCCTGCCAATCACCAAAGCTTGGCAGGATATCCGCGAGGAAGGAGTCGAGAACGGCGTCGGCCTCCGCCGCCGTCGTCGGCCATCCGAACGCATCGAGGTCGCCGAAATGGTCCGGGAACAGACGTGCGACATCGGCAACTGCGCCAAGCGTGATCGCGCTAGGCGGCGTTCTGGGGCGGAGGGGCGGGCGCACCCCCCGGGGCAGACCCTTGCGATTTTCGCTATCATAATTCCACTGGCCGCCTTCCGGCTCGGTACCGTTCATCAACAGACCAGTGTCGCGCCGCATCTCCCGGTAAAAATACTCCATCCGCAATTGTTTCCGGCCGCTGGCCCATGCCTGGAACCGCTCATTCGAACAGATGAACCGCCGGTCTTCGCGAATCTCGACGGGAATCGGCGCGGATGTCGAAAAGGCCGACAGGGCCTGGGCCAATCGCCACTCGCCACAGCCGGTCATGACAACGCGCGAGCACCGGATTTCGCCAAGCGCGCGCTCAAGCTCGCCCACGATCGAATGGGAATTCTGCGGCGCGTCGATCCGGACATAGCGGACCGCGATCCCCTTGGCGGACAGGCGCGCTGCAAACCTGCGCATGGCGGCAAAGACCAGCGCAATTTTCTGCTTGTGATGGCGGAC
>JAYVLC010000237.1:0-2589 GCA_043759675.1 Sphingosinicellaceae bacterium | reverse complement strand
CAAATATACCGGTGAGCTTTATCGGGGCCTTGAGGCCGAGACCGGGCAGGCGACCGGCTACCGCCAGTGTGGCTCAATCTCGATGGCGACCAACGCTGAACGATTCGAGGAATTGAAGCGCAGTGCGTCGATGGCCAAGGTGTTCGATCTGCCAGTCCATGTGGTGTCGCCGCAGGAGATTCAGGCTCTTGCCCCGATCCTCAACGTCGATGACGTGGTGGGTGGCATCCATATTCCCAGCGACGGCTATGCCAATGCGGTTGATATCACCCACGCACTGGCCAAGGGTGCACGCACCGGCGGTGCCCGGATTTTCGAGAATAGCAAAGTGACCCGGATCCGGCATGACGGCGAGCGGGTGACCGGTGTCGAAACCGCCGAGGGTCACATCGATGCCGACTATGTCGTGATTTGCGGTGGCATGTGGACCCGCGATCTTGCCGCCAGCGTCGGCGTGGCAGCGCCACTGCACGCCTGTGAACATTATTATGTTCTGTTCGAAGGGGTTGAAGGGATCGACCCGACTCTGCCGGTGCTCCGCGACTATGATTATTGCGGCTACTATAAATATGACGCCGGCAAGCTGCTGGTCGGGGCCTTCGAACCGCACGCGCGGCCCTGGGGCATGGGTGGAATCCCGGAGGATTTCTGTTTCGACGAGATTGCTGGAAGTTTCGAGCATTTCGAGCCGCTGCTGATCGATGCAATGCGCCGTGTTCCGGCACTGGCCAAGGCTGGCATCCAGAAATTCTTCTGCGGGCCGGAAAGTTTCACCCCTGATGTCCGCTACCATCTGGGTGAAAGTCCTGAGCTGAAGGGCTGTTTCGTTGCTGCTGGCCTCAATTCGATCGGCCTGCAATCAGCAGGCGGGGTTGGCAAGGTGATGGCGGACTGGATCCGTGATGGGATCCCGCCCGCTGATCTTTGGGCGGTCGATATCCGCCGTAACATGCCGTTTCAGATCAACCGCAAATATCTGCGCGAGCGGGTCACCGAAAGCCTCGGGCTGCTCTACGCCACCCACTATCCGTTCAAGCAGTATGAAACCGCACGCGGTGTCCGGCGATCAGCAATTCATGACCGCGTGGCGGCGGCCGGTGCCTGCCATGGCGAGGCGTTCGGTTGGGAGCGTCCCAACTGGTACGGCGCACCGGGCAGCACACCCAAATACGAATATAGCTATGGCCGCCAAAATTGGTTCGCGGCGAATGCCGAGGAATGCAAGGCCGTACGCGAGGCGGTCGGGCTGTTCGATCAAAGCTCCTTTGCCAAATTCCGACTTGAGGGCCGCGATGCATGTGCTGTGCTCAACCGGGTCTGCGCCAATGACGTCGACGTCGCGCCGGGGAAGCTGGTCTACACGCAATGGCTGAACGAGAAGGGCGGGATCGAGGCTGACCTGACCGTCACACGGCTTAGTCCAACCGCCTATCTGATCGTCACCGGCGCCGAAACCGAAATCAAGGATTTCAACTGGCTGAACCGCCACATGCCCGATGGTGCGCACGCGGTGCTGACCAACGTCAGCTCCGCAATGGGCGTGATTTCGATCATGGGGCCGAACGCGCGCGCGTTGCTCCAGTCGATTTGCCCGAATGACCTGTCGAACCCTGCGTTTCCGTTCGGCACGTCCCAGGACATCGAGCTGGGCTACGCCATCGTCCGCGCGTCGCGCATTACCTATGTCGGAGAACTGGGCTGGGAGTTGTACATTCCAACCGAGTTCATGACCGGTGTGTATGACGAGATCGTCGCCGCCGGCGTTGCATTTGGCCTCAAGCATTGCGGCTATCACGCCCTGAACGCACTGCGCATGGAAAAGGGCTATCGGCACTGGGGTCATGACATCACCGATGAGGATACTCCGCTGGAGGCTGGTCTGGGGTTTGCGGTGCGGATGGACAAGATTGGCGGCTTTATCGGGCGTGAGGCTTTGCAGCGTCAGAAGGAATTCGGGCTGAAGCAACGCCTGGTGCAATTTCTGCTGAAATCACCGGAGCCGATGCTCTACCACAACGAACCGATTTGGCAGGGCGACCGTATCGCTGGATACATCCGGTCGGGTATGTATGCCCACACTCTGGGGGCGGCCTGTGGCCTTGGCTATGTGACAGCAGCTGACGGCGGCGTGGTCGGATCGATTGGCAGCGATGATTTCGAGATTGAAATTGCCGGGGTCCGCTATCCGGTGACAGCATCGCTGAAACCGATGTACGACCCCACAAATGCCCGGATAAAATTATGATGGCTGAAGCGCAGACCGAGATGATGAGCCGCCTCGCTGCAAACACCCGGGTCGGATATAGTTTTGACCAGGAGTTCTACACCAGCGACGCGGTGTTCAAGGCCGATATGGATCAGGTGATCAGCCAGAAATGGATCCTCGCTGGCCATATGTCCCGCGTCCCGAACAAGGGGGATTATTTCCTGTTCCGGATCGGCGCGGAACAGATCATCATCATCCGGGAAAATGCCGACAGCGTCCGGGCCTTCTTCAACGTTTGCCGCCACCGCGGTTCAACACTGTGCACGGAGGCGAGCGGCAACGCCAGAAAGCTGGTCTGTCCCTATCACGCTTGGACCTATGGC
>JAYVLC010000236.1:0-7060 GCA_043759675.1 Sphingosinicellaceae bacterium | reverse complement strand
CGGCGAAGACCATAGCGTCGAAGAAACCGGCGCACATGACGATTCGGCGACCGACGCGCTGCGCAAAAAGCGCATGAACCTGCGCCGCCACTACAAGATTCAGGACGTGATCCGGCGCCGTCAGGTCTTGCTGGTTCAGGTCGTCAAGGAAGAACGCGGTAACAAGGGTGCCGCGATGACGACCTATCTGTCGCTCGCCGGTCGCTACTGCGTGCTGATGCCCAACACCGCGCATGGTGGCGGAATCAGCCGCAAAATTTCCAGCCTTGCCGACCGCAAGCGCTTGAAGACGATCATGGCCGACATGGAATTGCCGACCGGCATGGGCTGCATCGTCCGGACCGCCGGGCTTGCGCGGACCAAAACCGAAATCAAGCGTGATTTCGACTATTTGTGCCGCCTGTGGGATGGCATCCGTGAGGCAACGCTCGCGTCATCAGCCCCCGCCCTGATTCACCAGGACTCAGACCTGATTAAGCGGGCAATCCGCGACCTGTACACGCGCGATATCGAACAGGTGCTGATCGATGGCGAGGCGGGCTACAAGGCGGCAAAGACCTTCATGAAGTTGCTGATGCCAAGTCATGCAGCAAAGGTGCAGCCCTATGTCGATTCCACCCCGCTCTTCCAGCGGTTCGGGGTCGAGGGCCAGCTTGCCGCGATGTACCAACCGGTGGTCCAGCTGAAATCAGGCGGCTACATCGTCATCAATCCAACCGAAGCGCTGGTATCGATCGATATCAATTCGGGGCGCTCAACCCGCGAGCATGACATCGAGGGCACGGCGACCAAAACCAATATCGAAGCCGCCGAGGAAATCGCCCGCCAATTGCGGCTGCGCGACATGGCCGGGCTGGTTGTCATCGACTTCATCGACATGGACGTGAACGCGAACAACCGGAAGGTCGAGCGCGCCATGAAGGACGCGCTCCGGAACGATCGGGCCCGAATCCAGATTGGCCGCATTTCGTCGTTCGGCCTGATGGAAATGAGCCGCCAACGGCTGCGGACCGGAATGCTCGAAGCCTCGACCCACGTCTGCTCGATGTGCGAGGGCACCGGCCTGGTCCGAACGATTCCATCGGTCGCACTCGCGGCACTGCGCGGCCTCGAGGAAGAGGCCATTCGCGGCAAGAACAGCATCTTCACGCTGCGGTCGTCGGCCGAAGTTGCGGTCTATATCCTGAACCGCAAACGGGCAGAGCTGGCCGAGCTTGAGGCGCGCTACGGCGTTGAGATCGACGTGGTGCCCGACCAGGCGCTGGTTGCCCACCATATCGCCATCGACACTGCTGGCGGGGTCCCATCCAAGCCCTTGCCTGCCGCAATGGCAATCCCCGCCTTCGAAGCCGCAGACGAGGACGAAGAAGATGCCGTCGAGGTTGTTGCAGATGATGAGCGTGACGGCGAAGAGGGCGAAGCCCGTCGGGAACCGCGGGCTCGGGACGACGAGCGCGGTGGACGTGGACGCCGGCGCCGCCGCGGTCGTGGACGCCGTGCCGATGGCTCTGACGAAGCTGTTGCGACCGAGGGCGAGAGCGTCACACCAGGCGAGGCGGGTGATTCCGCCGAAATCGTCGATGCCCCCGCCGGGACCATGGACGATCCTGCCGGTGCGGACGGCCGCCGCCGCCGCCGCCGGGGACGCCGTGGCGGGCGTCGCCGTGAGGGTGAACCACGCCAGGATGGTGAGCCGACCACAGAAGGCGACGCACGGCCTGCCGACACAGCAGACCAGGGCGTCGAGACCGTCGAAGCAGACGCGCCAATCGAAACGCCCAAACCGAAGCGGGCCAGCCGCGCGAAAAAGCCTGTCTTGGTCGAGAGTGCGGTCGTAGACGCGCCCGTAGCGGACGAAGTTACGGCACCAGAGCCGGCGGCTGAAGCAGCGGTCGAGCCTATCGCCAAGCCCAAGCGCGCCAGCCGTGCCAAAAAAGCCATTGCCGCAGAGGCCGCCAATGCCGACGTGGTTCCCGAGGCGGCAACCGATCTCGGGACCGAACTTGAAACCGCCGCCACTCCACCGCGCCCGTCACGCAAGGGTTGGTGGAATCGCACCTTCGGCGAGTGATCGTAGCGGCCCCTTCACCCGGCGTTCAGCGAGCGCCGGGCAGGGTTGCGGAATGATCCGCTCTCGTCCCGTGCGCGCGGTGCTCACCGCCGTTGCGCTTGCTGGTGTTGCACAGCCCGTGATGGCACAGAGCATCCTGCGTGACGCGGAGACCGAGGATTTTTTCCGGGAAATGGCAAAGCCGCTGGAAACAGCCGCTGGGCTTGATCCCCGCTCCGTCCAATTGGTGCTGGTCGGTGACCCAAGCATCAACGCATTCGTCACTGGCGGGCAGAATGTATTCGTACACTCAGGCCTGATTTCGGTCGCCGACAACGTCAACCAATTGCAGGGCGTCGTGGCGCATGAGCTGGGACACATTGCCGGCGGCCACAACGTGCGGTTCAACGAGGGATCAGGCCCTGCGACCGGCATCTCGATCCTGTCGCTGGTGCTGGCAGGCGCTGCCATCGCGGCAGGGGCGGGTGAGGCCGGAGCTGCCATTCTGGCTGGTGGTCAGCAGATCGCACTCGGCAAATTCCTCGCTTTCACGCGGGATCAGGAGTCACGGGCCGATCAGGCGGGCGCGCGCTATCTGGAAGGTGCCGGGGAATCGGGCGAAGGCTCGATCGCCTTCTTCAAGAAAATCGGCTACGAAGAGGTGCGCTATGGCATCGCCCAGACCGATAGCTATGCGCGAACCCATCCGATCACCAGCGAACGAATTTCCGCGCTCGAAGAAGTCTATGCAAAATCGCCGTTCTGGAAGACCAAGCCCGACACGGCCCTCAATGCTCGCTTCCTGCGGATCAAAGCCAAGCTGACCGGCTTTGTCGAAGAGCCGCAGCGGACATTCCAGCTCTATCCGGAATCGGACCAATCGGTCCCCGCGCATTACGCACGGGCCTATGCGTATCATAAGCAGGGCTATCAGGCCAAGGCGACTGCCGAAGTTGATGCACTGTTGAAGTCCGCGCCGAACGATCCCTATTTCAACGAAATCCAGGGCCAAATCCTGCTCGAGTCCGGAAAGGTCAAGGAGGCGCTCCCGCCGCTAAGGCTTGCGGTCGCAAAAGCTCCTGATCAGCCGCTGATTGCTGCGCTGCTCGGCCATGCCCTGATCTCGACTGAGGATCCCGCCGATGCCGCCGAGGCCAAGGCAATCCTGAAATCAGCGGTCGCGCGCGACAACACCAACCCCTTTGCCTGGTATCAGCTTGGGATCGCCTATGAACGTGATGGCGATGAGCCCCGGGCAGCGCTCGCGAGTGCCGAGCGGTTCAATCTTGAGGGGGTTCCGCAACGGGCCCTGCCAAGTGCCCGGCGCGCCATGCAGGGGCTAAAACCCGGCACACCGGACTTCCTGCGGGCGCAGGACATCGCATTGGTCAGCGAAGCCGAGCTGCAGACCAGGAAAAGGGACCGCCGGTGATCGGGCCCCTCCGCCGCCTGCCCCCGCAGGCCCGGCTTCCCCTTGGCATCGCGTTCGGGCTGCTGCTCGCGATCGGCTGTGCGATGCTGGTTTATGGCCGTGCCACCCCAACCACCCTGGCCGGAGCCGACCAGTTCAGCCGCAGCGAACGTCGGGCCGTCGAACAGATTGTCCGGGCCTATATTCTTGAACATCCTGAGGTCATCCCGGAGGCCATCAACCACCTTCAGGATCGCGAAGTTGCCAAAATGCTGAACTCCAACCGCGCGGCGATCGAAACGCCGTTCGGCAGCGCCTGGGCCGGTGCCAAGGACGGCGATGTCACGCTGGTGGAGTTCTTCGACTATAATTGCCCCTATTGCCGGGTATCCCACCCCGACGTGCAACGGCTGCTGCGCGAAGACTCGAAACTTCGGGTGGTCTACCGCGATTTCCCGGTGCTTGGACCTGCTTCGGAGGAAGCCGCTCTCGCCAGCCTGTCGGCTGCAAAGCAGGGACGTTACACCGCCTATTACAACCGCAGCTTTGAAGCGCCCGGTCGCCCGAACCACGAACGGACCATCCAGATGGTGCGCGCCGCCGGGTTGAATGAGCGGCAGACAGCGTCCGACATGAACTCGGCTGGGCTGAAGAGCGAAATCAGGAAAAACCTTGAGCTTGGCCGCGCGCTCGGCCTGACCGGAACACCGTCCTATGTGATCGGCAACAAGATATTGTCTGGCGCGGTCGGCTACGAAGAGCTGAAAAAAGCCGTCGGGTTGGCCCGCAACCGCTAGAGTCTGTTTCAGCTGAATAGAAACGCCCACCGCGCCCGCTCATCCTGAGCGAAGTCGAAGGACCCACAGTCCCGGCATCCTGCGTCCTTCGACGAAGTTTATCCAGAGCGAAGTCGATGGGCTCAGGATGAGCGGGGGTCTGTGATTCAATCGAGCTGAAACAGACTCTAGCCGCGAAACCGGCGGATCAGCGACGATGTATCCTGCCGGGCCCCACCCATCGCCTGGACTTCGGCATAATAGCTGTCGACCAACGCCGTCAGCGGCAACTCGAGGCTGCGGCGCTTGGCTTCGTCGAGGACCAGGCCGAGGTCCTTGCGCATCCAATCGACGGCAAACCCGAAATCGAACTCGCCGCGAACCATGGTCCGGGCTCGATTCTCCATCTGCCAGCTTTGCGCGGCACCTTTCGAGATCACATCGACAACTGCATCAGCGTCAAGCCCGGCCGCGGTCGCAAAGGTCAGAGCCTCCGCAAGCCCCTGAAGCACACCCGCGATGCAGATCTGATTGACCATCTTGGTGAGTTGTCCACTGCCGGCCGGCCCCATATGCCCCACCCGCTTGGCGTAGGCCGCCATGATCGGCCCGGCCGCCGCAAACGCCTGCCCGCTCCCGCCGCACATGATGGTCAGCTGGCCATTTTCGGCTCCCGCCTGCCCGCCCGACACTGGCGCATCGAGCACCAGCAGCCCGCGCGCTGCCCCCACCGCCGCAAGCTCGCGCGCGATCGACGCAGAGACGGTCGTGTGATCGACGAACAGCGCACCCGACGCCATGGCCGACAACGCCCCGTCCGGTCCAAGGGTGACCGCGCGCAAGTCGGCGTCATTGCCAACGCAGGCGATCACCACAGCGGCATCGATCACCGCTGTCGCCGGCGTCGCTGCACACCGCCCCCCGAATTGCGAAACCCAGGCGGCGGCCTTCGCACCCGTCCGGTTGTATACGGTCACATCATGTCCGGCAGCTGCGAGGTGCCGGGCCATCGGGAATCCCATGACGCCGAGTCCCAGAAATGCAACACGCGCCATAACAGTCTCCGCCAATGTCCGGTCGCCCGTTAGCACGGTTTGCACCGCACGCCACTTGGGCTATGCGCCTGCAATGGCCACAGTCGCAAAAACCCCACTCCACGCCCTTCCCGTCACCTTCGCCGATATCGAGGCGGCACGGATCGCAATTGGCGACAAAGTGGTACGCACCCCGTGCCTGCACTCGCGGACCCTGTCAGCGCTGACCGGGGCCGAGGTTTGGCTGAAGTTCGAAAATCTCCAATTTACCGCCTCCTTCAAAGAACGTGGCGCGCTCAACAAGCTCCTGACACTCGATGCCGACCAGCGCAAACGCGGCGTCATTGCGATGTCGGCCGGAAACCATGCGCAGGGCCTCGCCTACAATGCCAAGCGCCTCGGCATCCCGGCGACCATCGTCATGCCGGTCCACACACCCGTCGTGAAGGTCATGCAAACCGAAGGACATGACGCCAACGTCATCCTGCACGGTGAGAAGCTGGAGGAATCAGCCGAACATGCCCGGATGCTCGCCGACAAGCGCGGGCTGACATTCGTCCATCCGTATGACGATGCCCTGGTCATCGCCGGTCAAGGCACCGTCGCGCTGGAAATGCTTGAGGATGCGCCCGGGATCGACACGCTGATCGTTCCAATTGGCGGCGGCGGGCTGATTTCCGGCATGGCGATTGCCGCGCGCAGCCTCAAGCCAGATATTGAGATCGTCGGAGTTCAGGCAGAACTCTACCCGTCAATGTACGCCAAGCTGCGCGGCGAGACGGCGGTATGCGACGGCGACAGCCTCGCTGAAGGCATCGCGGTCAAATATCCCGGCGAGCTGACCTTCGAGATCGTCAAGGCGCTCGTCGATGATGTCCGCCTCGTTGGCGAGCGCGACCTCGAACATGCCGTCGCGATGCTGCTCAATATCGAGAAGGCGGTGGTGGAGGGCGCAGGTGCTGCGGGCCTCGCGGCGCTGCTCGCCCATCCGGGTCGCTTCCGTGGGCGCACTGTGGGCCTTGTGCTCTGCGGCGGCAACATCGACACCCGTCTGCTCGCCAATGTCCTGCTGCGCGATCTGGCCCGCGACGGTCGTATTGCCCGCCTGCGCATTCGCCTCAAGGACCGCCCCGGCCAGCTGTTCAATGTCGCCCGCATTTTCGACCAGCAACAGGTCAATATCATCGAAGTCTATCACCAGCGGGTGTTCACCAACCTGCCGGCCAAGGGCCTGATCACCGATATCGAATGCGAAACCCGCGACCGGGCGCATCTTGACCGGTTGATCGAGGCCCTGCGCGGCGCAGGCTATGAAGTTCGCCCGGTGGAGCTGGCCTGAATTGTCGCAGCGCTGTGGTTAACCACCTATTGACCTTTTCAGCCGCGATTCCGGCGCGCATAGTCTGGATGTGACCGACCAGACTTTCCGCTTCCCGCGCTTCTTCGTCACCTCGGCGAATGCCTGCCCGTATTTGCCGGGCCGGATCGAGCGAAAGGTGTTCACCGAGCTTCGCGGTCCCGATGCGACCGAGATGAACGAGGCCCTGACCCGGATCGGGTTTCGCCGCAGCCAGAACGTCGTCTATCGGCCGAGCTGCGACGGTTGCTCCGCCTGCGTTTCGGTACGGGTCGTGGCACGTGATTTCAGGCTGAGCGCATCGCAAAAGCGGCTCATCAAACGCAATGCCGAGATCGAGGTCCGCGTTTGCCAGCCCTGGACCACGCAGGAACAGTTCGACCTGCTGCGCCGCTATCTGTCGGAACGGCACCCGGTCGGCGGAATGTCGAA
>JAYVLC010000235.1:0-13218 GCA_043759675.1 Sphingosinicellaceae bacterium | reverse complement strand
CCCGCCGTCCGGAACGCAAGCTCCGAGCTGTCAACGCTGTGATAGGTGCCATCGGTCAGCGTCGCGGACACATCAACGACCGGAAAACCCAATGGCCCTTTGGCCAGCGCATCGCGGACGCCCGCCTCAACGGCGGGAATCCACTGTTTGGGCACCGCGCCGCCGGTGATCTTCGTGGCAAAGGCGAACCCCCCGCCGCGTGGCTGCGGGGCCATGTCGATCACAACATCGCCGAACTGGCCATGGCCGCCCGACTGTTTCTTGTGCCGGCCGCGCACATCGGCGACGGCCTTGCGAACCGACTCGCGGTAGGCGACCCTTGGTTTGACGACATCGACGACGACCCCGAACCGGCGTTTTAGCCGGTCGAGCGTCACGCGGAGCTGCGTCTCGCCCTGCCCGCGCAACAGCAGCTGATGCGACTCCGCGTCGTGAACGACCTCCAGCGACGGGTCTTCCTCAACCAGCTTGGCGAGCGCATCAGCCAGCCGAACATCGTCCTTGTGATCCTGTGTGGTAATCGCAATGCTGTGCAGAGCAGCGCGACGCTGGAATGGCTTGGCGGCTTTGCGGCTGCGGGCATCTGCCGACAGGATATCGCCGGTGTGCGCCGCGGTGACCTTGGCGACGGCAACAATCTCCCCGGTGGCCGCGCTCCCAACCTTGATCGTCGTGCTGCCCTGGATGGTGAACAGCCCCCCGGCCCGACCGCGTTCGCCGGTCGGCAATGTCAGGTCAGCCCCGTCAGCCAGCTTCCCTGCCAGGACCCGGGCAAAGGCCAGCTTCCCCGCCTGCCCGGCATGGCTGACCTTGAAGACATAGGCACTGATGCCGCTTAGCCCCAGCCGGTTGGCGGCGCCGATCACATCGGGCGTGTCATGTCGCAGCGCCTTCAGCAGCCGCCGCACCCCAAAGCCGTTGGCTGCCGACCCGAAGAATATTGGGGCAATCAACCCCTCCCGTGTTTCGCGCACCAGATCGGCAAACACCAGATCGGGCTCGGGGGACATGTCGCTGAGCAATTGCTCCAGCAGCACATCATCATGGTCGGCGAGCTGCTCCATCAGGTGGAAACGCTCTGCCTGCTCGCGCGCGGCAAGGTCGGCGGGAATGGCAATACGGATCGACGGTTCGCCGGGCCGGTAATGATAGGCCCGTTCATGCGCCAGATCGACAAAACCTGCGACGCGCTCCCCCTCCCAGATCGGCAGTTGGCGCGCCACCAGCGGCACGGCGCTCATCGGCTGCAACGCCGCAAGCAGGTCGCGGATACGCCCCTTGGCGGCGTCGATCTTGTTAACAAAGATCGCGCGCGGGACCTTTAGCGCCTCAAGCTGCTTCAGGATCGGCTGGATCAACGCGGCATGACCGGCATCGGGATCGACGACCACCAGCGCGAGATCAACACAGGCAAGCGCCGCGTCGCCGTCGGCAGCAAATTCAACGCCGCCGGGGCAATCGATCACCGAATAGCGATCCCCCATGAATTCAAACCGCGCGACATTGACCTCGACCGACTGGTGCCGCGCCCGTGCTTCGATCGAGCTGTCACCCACCGAATTTCCACTATCCACCGATCCGCGCCGGTCGGTTGCGCCAGCTGCATGCAGCAGCGCCTCCAGCAGGCTGGTCTTGCCCGATCCCGCAGGCCCCACCAGCGCGATTGCCCGCGACGATCCCGATCTGCCAATTTGTGCCATTGCATCCTCCCAGCCGTTCGCGCGCCGTTGTTGCGGCGGGTACGCGGCCAGAGCGGTCGTGGACCCTCCGAAGGCCTGCGAGTGTTGACCTGTCAGCGCAGAGTCGCAAGCCCCATTTCAGCGATTGGCACCCGGCACCCACAACACGTCGGCGCGGCCATTGTCATTGAGCACCCGGCCGAGCACGAACAGATGGTCGGACAGCCGGTTCAGATAGGCCAGCGCCTGTGGGTTCAGGGTTTCTTCCGCATTCGCCGCCACGGCCAGCCGCTCGGCCCGGCGCACCACGGTCCGGCCCAGATGCAGCCAGGCCGCAGCGTCCGACCCGCCCGGCAAGATGAACGATGTCAGCGGCAGCAGATCGGCGTTCATCGCGTCAATCTCGGTCTCCAGCCGCACCACCTGCGCCGCCACCATCCGCAACATCATCGGCGATGGCGCAAAATCGTCGCCCGGTGTCGCAAGGTCCGCACCCAGATCGAACAGATCATTCTGGATGCGCGCCAGCATCGCATCGGCGTCGCCCGTCGTCGTCAGCCGCGCCAGCCCGATCACCGCATTGGCCTCGTCAGCCGTGCCGAACGCCTCGATCCTAAGGCTATGTTTCACCCGCCGCGAGCCATCGACCAGCCCGGTCGTCCCATCGTCGCCAGTGCGGGTGTAGATTTTGTTGAGCTTCACCATCAGCTGTTCCGCATCACGATGACCAGGATCACCACAAACACGATCGTGACGAACTGAAACAACACCCGGTAGCTCATCAGCTTGTTCGACCGTTCGCCGGTCACATCCTTGCCGCGCGCCATGGTAATAACACCCATCACGAGTGCAGCCAGCGTCGCCAGCGCCGCCAATATGATCAGAATGACAAAGGATGTTTTCATGCGCGGCCTATGCGGCAGCAGGCGCGCGTTGTCACCTGCGATGTGCGATGAGAACGCTGTGGAGCCCGATCCTACCGCTATCCCGCCTTGGCAATCAGCCGCTGCACCGCACGGGGGTCGGCGGCAATCAGCGCCAGCAGCACCCGTGCCGGAGCCTCGGGCTTGCGGCGCGCCTGTTCCCACTCCTGGATCGTACCGAGCGGCAACCGGAACGCCCGCGCGAACTCAGCCTGTGACATGTTGGTGGCAGCGCGAACTGCCTTCACATCGACCGGTGCGAAGGTCCGGCCCCGCGTGGCATCGCCCGCAGCGAACCCGATCGCGTCGTCGAGTCCGGCTGCAATCCTGTCATAGGCGGATTTCATAACCTGCTTTGCCTTCCATAAGTATCAACCAACTGTTTCGCCCCCTTGGCGAGAGCATTGCATTCGGCCTTGGTCAGATTGGCCTTCTCACCCTTGGCAAACACCGTGATCAGGAACAGCGGAATATCCGCGCCACTGAAGAACGTGATGACACGATAACCACCCGACTTGCCGCGCCCGGCCCGACGCACCCGGAGTTTGCGCATGCCACCGGTGCCCGGGATTAAATCCCCGATCACGGGGTTGGCCGCGACCGTCGATGCCACCTCATCACGTTCGTCCGCACTCATCCCGGCCTCGTCCGCCGCCCGCAGGTAGGATTGCGTCTCGACGACGGTATGCATTGGCGATCTATACGGCAGTGACAGATATCTGGCAAGTTTACCAGCCCGGCGTTACCATACCAATGAGGGGGCCGACCCGAATGACGAGATGGTGCTGGAGGCCGCCGTGAACGGGCGGGCTGACGCGCTAGTGACGCACAATGTGAGAGATTTTGTGCGCGCTGCTCCGAAATTTGGTCTGCGCGTCTTGCGCCCCGGCGAATTGTTGAAGGAGATGCAACCATGACCAAGACCTCCTACCCCTTGAAACCGCCGATTTCGATCAAGGCCGCAGCGCAACGGCTCGCCCGCGAGGACGGCGTTTCGCTCAACCAGTGGATTTCGGTGGCGATTGCCCAGAAGATCGGCGTGGTCGAAACCGCCGCAGATTTCCTGTCCCGCCGAGCGGCGGGTGCCCGTCCTTTGGACATGCTGCCGTTTCTGGATACGGCAAAACACGAAGCACCGCCGATTGGGGATGAATTGCCGGCCTGACCGATGCCGTTGGTTTCTGATTGACTGCGCCGCCAGGATGGCGCGAGGTTAAACTGCGCGGCATCGGGTTGCGTCAGTTGGGGGCTTCTATGATCATCATTCGGCATGCCGTTCCGGCGCTTGCATTCGCACTGTTGGCAACAGGGGCAGCTGCCCAGATCGGTCAACCTGTGGCTGTGCCCAACCCGGCAAACTCGCAACAGATGGTCTTGCGGCAGGGGACAGCGGTAAGGTTCCGCACCGAAAACACGCTGTCCTCCAAGACGACCAAGGAGGGCGAACGGTTCGAACTTCGGTCGACAGATCCGGTTTATGTGGGGTCGCTGCTGGTTATCCCGTCAGGCTCGCGGGCTGTTGGCGAAGTCACGCGCGTCGTCAAAAAGGGTGGATTCGGCAAATCCGGGAAGATGGACACGCGGATATTGTTTGTTGTTTTGGGTGACCAGCACATTTCAATGTCCGGCAAAGCCAATGATCAAGGCGCGAGCGGCACGGCTGGCACGGTGGCAGCAGCGGTGCTGTTTTGGCCGGTGATGCCGTTCGTCTCCGGCCACAGCGCGGAGTTTCCGGTCGGCACGATCATGACAGCCTATGTCGAAAACGACCTGCCCGTTGTCGGTTCCGCAGCGCCCGCCGCCCGTCCGCTCATTGTCCCCGCCCCGGCAGAAGCACCTGCAACCAAATAATAGCTGCTGCTCGCTGGGTAGGGCGGGAAATAGGGGACACTCGGCCACCCCTCCATCAATATCCAGACCTGTCATTGAGCCGACACACGACATGTTGTAGGATATGTGTTGAGAGAACCAGTCGGTCGGTGTTGGCCGCCTTGGGTGTGACAGGGTTCGGGCGACATCGGCACACAGCCGGGAGCGTTTGCGCGTGTATCATCCAGATATTCTCAGCCCCCCCGAAGCCTGCCCCGCGCTGGTGCTCAATGCCGATTACACGCCGCTGTCCTATTACCCGCTGTCGCTGTGGTCGTGGCAGACGGCGGTGAAGGCCGCCTTCCTTGAGCGGGTTGATATTGTTGCTGAGTATGACCGGGTGATCCGCTCGCCATCGTTCGAGATGCGGCTGCCGTCGGTCATTGCGCTGCGCCATTATGTAAAGCCATCGACGCACCCGGCCTTCACCCGGTTCAACCTGTTCCTGCGCGACAAATTCGCCTGCCAATATTGCGGCATCCGCGACGATCTGACCTTCGATCATGTGGTGCCGCGCGCCTATGGTGGCCGGACGACCTGGGAAAATGTTACGACGGCCTGTGCGCCCTGCAATCTGCGCAAAGGCGGGCGGACCCCGGCGGAGGCGCATATGATGCCGCAGATCCGGCCGTTTCAGCCGTCAACGCACCATCTGCAGGACAATGGCCGCGCCTTCCCGCCGCATTTCCTGCACACGACCTGGCGGGACTATCTCTATTGGGATGCCGAGCTGGAGGCGTAGCGCGGCAACGGTCCACGCGCTATGCTGCGGCGCAGCAGCAGGAGCGCGCCGGAATGCCCAAGCACGATGATCGCGAAGAGCTGAAATACCTCGGCCGCCTGCTCGGCGATGTCATCCGCTCGGCGGACGGCCCCGATGTTTACGCGCGGATTGAGGCGATCCGGCAGGCAGCGGTCAGCGTCCACCGCGACGGTGGGGAGGCAGCGGGCCGGACGCTCGGGATGCGGCTTGATACGCTGAACGCCGACGATACGCTGCGGTTCGTGCGCGGCTTCATGCTGTTTTCCCTGCTCGCCAATCTGGCGGAGGACCGCGGCGCGCGTGCGGTCCGGGACGACATCACCGTCGCCCGCGCGATTGACGAACTGGCCGCCGCCGGGATCGACAAGGCCGCCGTTGCCGACCTTCTGGCCGGTGCGCTGGTTGCCCCGGTCCTGACCGCCCACCCGACCGAGGTTCGCCGCAAGTCGGTGATTGACCTCGAGACCGAGATTGCCCGGCTGATGGAAGCCCGGGCGCGCGGCGACGCGGACTGCGAGGCCGACCTGCTGCGCCAGATCGCGATTCTGTGGCGGACCCGCCCGCTGCGCTCGACCCGGCTGGTGGTACGCGACGAGATCGATACCGTGCTCTCGTGGTTCCAGACCACGTTCCTGCCGGTGCTGCCCCGCCTGTTTGCGGGCTGGGAAGCCGCCGTCGGCGCGCCGCTGCCCAGTTTCCTGAAGGTCGGCAACTGGATTGGCGGGGACCGCGACGGCAATCCCAATGTCTCTGCCGATACGCTGAACTACGCGCTGCAAAATGGCGCGCGGGTCGCCATCGGCCATTATCTCGATGAACTGCACGCCCTGGGTGCAAAATTGTCGATCTCGACCAGCCTGTTCGCGGTCACCCCGGCACTGGCCGCGTTGGCCGATGCAAGTGGTGACACCTCGGCGCAGCGCAGCGACGAACCCTATCGCCGCGCCATTACCGGCATCTACGCGCGGCTGGCCACGACCCACGTGCTGCTGACCGGGCGCCCCGCCTCGCGACCGGGGAGCGTCGCCGCCGAACCCTATAGGACTGCGGGCGCCCTGCTTGCCGATCTCGACATCCTGCGCGCCAGTCTTGCCGCCGACGATGCCTTGCTTGGCGGCGGGCGGATTGAACGGCTGATCCGGGCCGTGCAGACCTTTGGTTTTCATCTGGCCACACTCGACCTGCGCCAGAATGCCGATGTCCACGCCCGGGTGGTCGCGGAATTGCTGCGCGTGGCTGACGCGGAAACCGATTATGAAGCGCTCGACACGACCTCCCGCATCAATCTGCTGCGCCGGGAACTGGCCCATGGGCGGCTGCTGACCAATCCCTTTGTCACCTATTCCGACGAAACCTCCGGCGAACTGGCGATCCTGACCGCCGCTGCGGCGGCCCACGCCAGCTTCGGGCCGGAGAGTATCCGGCAATATATCGTCTCCAAAACCACCGGCGTGGTCAACCTGCTCGAGGTGCAGCTGCTGCTGAAAGAGGTTGGCCTGTTCCGCCCCGGTAACCCACCAGCCTCAGCGATCATGGCGGTGCCGCTGTTTGAGACGATCGAGGATCTGGAGGCTGGCCCCGCTGCGATGGCCGAGTGGTTCGCGATGCCCGAAATGCGCGCGCTGGTCGCCGGGCAGGGTGATGTTCAGGAAGTGATGATCGGATATTCCGACAGCAACAAGGATGGCGGCTACCTCACCTCAAACTGGTCACTGCACGAGGCCGCGACCGCGCTGGTTCCGGTGTTTGAGGCGGCTGGCGTCCGGATGCAGTTGTTCCACGGGCGCGGCGGCGCGGTGGGACGTGGCGGCGGCTCGGCGGTCAATGCGATCCGGGCGCAACCGGCGGGCACGGTGCAGGGCCGCATCCGCATCACCGAACAGGGCGAAATCATCGCGTCGAAATATGGCAATCCGCAGGTCGGTGCCGCAAGTCTGGAGGGTATGGCGGCAGCGACACTGCTGGCCAGTCTCGGCCCGCCGCCTGCCCTGCCCGGCGACCTCACGCGGTTCCGCGCCGCGTTCGCCGGGATCAGCAACGAAGCATTTCGCGCCTATCGCGGCCTCGTCTATGAAACCGACGGCTTCAAAACCTTCTTCCGCGCCTCGACGCCAATCGCCGAGATCGCCGACCTGAAGATCGGCTCGCGCCCGGCGAGCCGCACCAAGTCGGACCGCATCGAGGATCTGCGCGCAATCCCCTGGGTCTTTTCCTGGGCGCAGGCCCGGGTGATGCTGCCCGGCTGGTACGGCGCGGGGACAGCGCTGTCGGGCTTTGCCGATCAGGGGCTGCTGGCCGAGATGGCCAAGGGCTGGCCGTTCCTCGATGTCGGCCTGTCCAACCTCGAAATGGTGCTCGCCAAATCCGACATGGCGGTCGCTGAACGCTATGCAGGGCTGGTTCCCGACCAGGCGCTGCGCGACCGGGTGTTCACCGCAATCCGCGACGAATGGCACCGTGCCCGCGATTCGGTGCTGTCCCTCACCGGCCAGTCGAACCTGCTCGACCGGCAACCGGTCCTGCAGCGCGCGATCCGGATGCGGCTGCCCTATATCGAGCCGCTCAACCACCTCCAGATCGAGCTCCTCCGCCGCCACCGGGCCGGCGACAGCGACCCGCGCGTACGTGAAGCGCTGCACCTGACCATCAATGGCATTGCAGCAGGACTCAGGAACAGCGGTTAGGCAGAGGGGAGTATGATTGTCAGCGGATAGCGGGGTGCGTGATGATCTGACGACATCAGGGCTGCCTCTTCCGAAATTGCTTGCGCGAACAGCAGATGATCGAATGGATCCCGGTGGTCACGATACGACGGCAAATCGGTCAATGCGCGCAAATGGGCGCTTTCAAGATTGATCCTTGAAAAACCGTCAGCGGCTATCGCTTCTTCAATTTCGGGAAGGGCAGCCTCCAGCTTGCCAAGCCGGACCTTTACGACGATTTCCCACAGCGAAACCTGCGACACCAGTTTTTCGTGGTCGGGGTCTTCGATAAGGGACCGCGCGTTGCTTCCAAGTTTTTTGTCTCCGCCCATCCACCACAGCAAAGACTGGGTGTCGAGCAGCAGCTTCAAGGTCGCACACCCTCAATCGCGTCGAGCACTTCATCCGGCCAAGTGTCAAAATCATCCGCGATCACAATCCGGCCTGCCAGTCGTCCAAATACCGGCATTGTACGGCTTTGGGGGGAGGGCGCATTGGTCGCGCCCGAGGTCATTTCAACGACTGTCGTGTATTTTGACCCGACAGCCACACGCGTACGCTCATAGGCACCCGCCGCCGAATGGGGCTTTGAATCGGATTTGCGAATTGCGGGCATCAGAATCTCCGAATCCACTATGACGCGAGTCAGGCGGTCTGACAACGCGCGGCTAAATGTACCAGCGGCGCAGGATTTCGCCGTAAATGTCCGTCAGCGTCTCGATGTCCGCGACACGCACCACTTCATCGACCCGGTGCATCGACTGGCCCGGCAAGCCGAATTCGACCACCGGGCACAGGCGGCGGATGAAGCGGGCATCGGAGGTGCCGCCCGTGGTCGACGCCTCCGGGATCAGGCCGGTGACCGCCTCGACGGCGGCGGCGATGGTTTCCGACAATGGGCCGGATTCGGTCAGGAACGCCTCGCCCGAGATGCGCACCTTCACCTCATGCGCAGGGGCATGGCGGGCGATGACTTCGCGCAGCCAGGCCTCCAGATCGGCGCCCCGCTGGCGATCGTTGAACCGGATGTTGAGCCGCGCCGACGCCTTGGCCGGAATGACATTGGTGGCCGGGTTGCCGACCTCCAGATCAACCACCTCAAGATTCGACGCATCAAACTGCGCATGGGCGTCATCGAAGACATGGGTCGTCAGCTCGGCGAGGATCGTGATCAAGCGCATCACCGGATTGTCGGCCCGCGCCGGATAGGCAACATGGCCCTGCGCGCCGAGCACGGTGATCCAGCAATTCAGCGAGCCGCGGCGCCCGACCTTCATCATGTCGCCAAGCCGCTGCACGCTGGTCGGCTCGCCAACAAGGCAGGCGTCGGGGACATGGCTATGGGCCGCCATCCAGCGCAGCAGCTCATCGGTGCCGTGCGTCGCGGGACCTTCCTCGTCCCCCGTGATGATGACGCTGATTGTTCCGGGCAGATCGCCGGCCCGCGACACCGCAGCAACAAAGGCGGCGATCGCCCCCTTCATGTCCGCAGCCCCGCGCCCGACCAGCAGCCCGTCCTGCACAACCGCAGCGAACGGATCGACACTCCATGCGGCGCGGTCGCCGACCGGCACCACATCGGTATGGCCGGCAAAGGCAAGGTGCGGGCTGCCGCTCCCGCGCTGCGCATAAAAATTATTGACCGGCCCATCCTCGGAGCCGTCGCCAAAGCGGTGGTGGTGCACGGTGAAGCCCAGCCCATCCAGCACCCGCGCCAGCAGCGCCTGCGCCCCGCCGTCAGCAGGCGTGACGCTTTCGCAGCGGATCAGGGTTTGGGCAAGGGCAAGCGGATCGACGGTCATCTGTGCGTGATATCCGCGCGCGGCCCGCTTGTCGAAGCCTGTTGATAGGCGCTAACTGCGGCGGCGGAAGGATCAGTGGTCGATGCGTTGCAAGCCAGTGCGAAAAGCTGTGTTCCCGGTCGGCGGTCTGGGTACCCGTTTCCTGCCCGCAACCAAGGCGGTGCCCAAGGAAATGCTGCCCGTCGTTGATCGCCCGCTCCTGCAATATGCTGTTGACGAAGCGCTCGCCGCCGGATGCGAACAGATGATTTTCGTCACAGCCCGCGGTAAAAACGCGCTCGAGGATTATTTCGACGTTGCAGGCGAGCTGGTCGCGGCGCTGCGCGAACGTGGCAAACATGCCGAACTTAAAGTGCTGGAGGAGACCCAGCTTGGACCCGGTGCCATCGCCTATGTCCGGCAACAGGAGCCGCTCGGCCTGGGCCATGCCGTTTGGTGCGCGCGCCATATCGTTGGCGACGAACCCTTTGCCGTTCTGCTGCCCGATGAATTGTTGTGGCAGCCCGGCAATCCCTGCCTGAAACAGATGGTCGGGGCCTATGGGCAGCTCGGCGGCAACATCGTCGCCGTGATGGAAGTCCCCGCCGATCAGACCGGTCGCTACGGGATCATCACCCCCGGGCCAACCCGAGGCGCATTGACCGAAATGCTCGGGATGGTCGAAAAGCCTGCGCCCGCCGATGCGCCGTCCCGGCTGGCAGCTGTCGGGCGCTATATCCTGCAACCCGAGGTCATGGGCGTGCTCGGTCAGCATAAGCGCGGGGCGGGCGGGGAGGTTCAGCTGACCGATGCCATGAGCGAGCTGATCGGCCAACAACCCTTCCACGCCTTCACCTACACGGGCAAGCGCTTCGACTGCGGTGACAAGGCCGGACATATCACCGCAAATATCGCGTTGGCGCTGGAGCGGCCGGACCTCGGCCCGGCGGTGCGCGCCTGGCTGGAGGACAACACCTGAACGCTCACCCCCCTTCGCCGGCGCGGATTTTTGCCGAAACGCGGGCATTCCCCGAATATGTCCGGTTCGTGGCGTCGGCCTTTGCGCCCAATACCCTGCGGCGCGGCGACGGGCACAGCGTCATCATCTATCCAGGGTTTCTGGCGCATGATGTGCTGACCATGCCCCTGCGCAGCCGCCTCGCCGCGCTTGGCTATCAGCCCTGGGGCTGGGCCGGCGGGTTCAACTTCGGGCTGAAGGACGGATTGCTTGAATCGATGCTGGCGCAGGTCGAGCGCACGGCGCTGGACTCGGGCGGCAAAGTCAGCCTGATCGGCTGGAGCCTGGGCGGCATCTATGCCCGCGAGCTGGCAAAACGATTGCCCGACAAGGTGCGCTGCGTCATCACCCTTGGCACGCCGTTTGCCGGTGACATGCGCGCCAACAACGCCTGGCGCATCTATGAATTGTTCAACAGCCACAAGGTGACGGCCCCGCCGGTCGCCACCAGCCTGAGCGAACCGCCACCGGTCCCGACAACCTCAATTTATTCGATGGATGAAGGAATCGTCGCCGCCGAGTCTTCGCTGAACCCGGCCGGCCCGCTCCTCGAGAACATCAAGATCAGCGGCAGCCATGTCGGGCTGGTGTGGAATGCCGATGTGCTGCGGATCGTGGCAGACAGGCTGGCGCAGGTTGAGGGCGGGTGGAAGCGCTACGCTGGATAGCCAGCTACGGTCGTCATCCTGACGAAAGTCAGGATCTCCTTCGGCCGCCCGCTCCGCTGGACAAGGTCCTGACTTTCGTCAGGATGACGGTGCGTTTCAGCTAATGAGTCGCAGCCGCCTGCATAGCCTCAAACTTCGCGACGCGCCGTTCGGCGATTGCGCGGTCGATGTCCGACTTGGCGTCGCGCGCATCTTCGCGCGCCGCCGTCAGGTCCCTGGCCAC
Source organism: Sphingosinicellaceae bacterium (assembly GCA_043759675.1). Taxonomy (GTDB): domain Bacteria; phylum Pseudomonadota; class Alphaproteobacteria; order Sphingomonadales; family Sphingomonadaceae; genus JADCGM01. Next base: position 1,592 of record JAYVLC010000235.1, on the reverse strand, counting down.
CGCCTCTGGGTCAATGTCACCGACCGGAATTGCGCTTTCGGCCAATATGGTCAGACCGGTCTCGTTCACCTCGGCAAACCCGCCGTCGACGAAAATCCGCTCGAAGCTGCCCGTCATGCTATCGGCATAGACCTGCAACGCACCGGGCCGGATCATCGACATGAAGGGCGCGTGACCCGCGAGCACACCAAAGTCACCTTCGGACCCTGGAACCACGACCATTGCCACCTCACCCGAGCGCAAGGCGCGCTCAGGGGACACGAGGTCAAAGTGCAGCTTGTCGGCCATTACGCCGCTTCCGCTGCCATGCGCTGCGCCTTTTCAACGGCTTGCTCCATGGTGCCGACCATGTAGAAAGCCGCCTCGGGCAGATGGTCATACTCGCCAGCGACCAGCGCCTTGAAGCCCTTGACCGTGTCTTCGACCTGCACGAACACGCCTGGTGAACCCGTGAAGATTTCGGCGACGTGGAACGGCTGCGACAGGAAACGCTGGATTTTGCGGGCGCGGCTGACGGTGAGTTTGTCCTCCTCGCTGAGCTCGTCCATGCCCAGAATGGCGATGATGTCCTGCAGCGATTTATACCGCTGAAGCACTTCCTGCACCGACCGCGCGACGCCGTAATGTTCCTCGCCGACGATCGCGGCACTGAGCATCCGGCTGGTCGAATCGAGCGGATCGACGGCGGGGTAGATGCCAAGCTCGGCGATCTGGCGGCTGAGGTTGGTCGTCGCGTCGAGATGGGCGAACGACGTGGCAGGGGCCGGATCGGTCAGATCGTCGGCAGGCACGTAAATCGCCTGCACCGAAGTGATCGAGCCCTTGTTGGTCGATGTGATACGCTCCTGCAGCTGACCCATGTCGGTCGCCAGCGTCGGCTGATAACCGACGGCAGAGGGAATACGACCGAGCAGCGCCGACACTTCGGAACCCGCCTGGGTGAAACGGAAGATATTGTCGATGAAGAACAGCACATCCTGCCCTTCGACATCGCGGAAATATTCGGCGTTGGCGAGGCCCGACAGCGCAACACGGGCGCGGGCCCCCGGCGGCTCGTTCATCTGGCCGAACACCAGCGCGACCTTCGACCCTTCGGAAATTGCATTGCCATCGGCATCTTTGGCGATGACGCCGGCTTCGAGGAACTCGTGATAGAGGTCGTTGCCCTCCCGCGTCCGCTCGCCGACACCGGCGAACACCGAGGTGCCGCCGTGACCCTTGGCGATGTTGTTGATCAGCTCCTGAATGAGCACGGTCTTGCCAACGCCGGCACCGCCGAACAGGCCGATCTTGCCGCCCTTGGCGTAAGGCGCGAGCAGGTCGATGACCTTGATGCCGGTGACGAGGATCGAGGCTTCGGTCGACTGGTCGACGAACAGCGGGGCCTCGGCATGGATCGGGGCGGTAAGATCGGAGCCGACGGGTCCGCGTTCGTCGATCGGTTCGCCGATGACGTTGAGGATGCGCCCAAGCGTTGCCGGACCGACCGGCACCCGGATCTGCGAGCCGGTGTCGATGACCGCCTGACCACGCACCAGACCATCAGTCGAGTCCATCGCGATGGTGCGGACCGTCGATTCGCCGAGATGCTG
>JAYVLC010000234.1:0-3981 GCA_043759675.1 Sphingosinicellaceae bacterium | reverse complement strand
CCGCCAACCGGCATGATAGCCCCCGCCAGCCGTCCGCTTGTCCGCGCGCGGCTGAGCCGCGACATCGTGACGCCGCTGGAGGCATGACGGTTAACCTTCGAGCGTGTATCGTCGTTCTGGAGATGCTGGCCAGCGCGCAGGTGCCGGGAGCGAAGTCAGGGGTGGCAGGTCAAACGTGATACGGTTGTTCAAACATTATGTTCCCGTCCCGCTGCTCGTGCTGGGGATGCTCGACTATATTCTGCTGTTCCTGTCAGCCGACGTCGCGTGGCGTGTGCGTAGCGCCCAGATCGGGCTGAATTTTCAGCCCCTGGCGGGCCGGGTCCTCGATCTTGGTACCTATACGGTGACGCTGGGGATCAGCATGCTGGCGGTCGGGTTGTATCAGGCGGATAGCCAGCGGTCCTGGCGGATGACCATCACGCGGCTCGCGGTCGCATTTTTCATTGGGTTCAACCTGATGTCGGTCATGTTTTTTCTGTTTCCCTCGGTTGCGCTTTGGCGCTCGATCGCCCTCTACGCCATGATATTGTCGCTCTGGTCGCTGCTGTTTGCGCGGCTAGTATTTGGGCAAGTCGTGAGTTGGGACCGATTTCGCCGCAAGATCATCGTCCTTGGCGCTGGAAATCGGGGCGCAAAGTTACGGGACCTCGCCCTTTTGCCCGGATCAACGTTCACGGTCGCCCGTTTCATCCGGATGTCGAGCGCCGAGCCGCTTGTTGATGGGGCGCTGGGCCGGGAAGACATGGGCTTGCTTCGGGACATCGTTGAGTATCACGGCGCCGTGGAGGTCGTGTTGGCGATGGAGGAGCGCCGGAATTCTCTGCCTGTTGCCGAATTGCTGCAGGTAAAGATCAGCGGCGTCCGGGTTTCCGAAATGTCGACGTTTCTTGAACGGGAGACCGGGCGGGTTGATCTGACCTCCGTTTCGCCGTCCTGGCTGATTTTTTCAGACGGATTTCTCGGCAGCCAACAGCTCGCGCTGGTGTTCAAGCGGGGCCTCGATATCGTTACCAGCCTCCTCATCCTCGGCGTGACTTCGCCGATTGTGGCGCTCACGGCCTTGCTGGTCTGGTCAACGAGCAAGGGACCGATATTTTATCGACAAGAGCGCGTCGGGCAGTTTGGTAAGTCGTTTGCAGTTATCAAATTCCGGTCGATGCGAATTGACGCCGAGCCGGACGGGACGCCGCGATGGGCGCAGGCTGAAGATCCACGGGTGACCGCGGTCGGTCGGGTAATCCGGGCGACCCGGATCGACGAAATTCCCCAGATATTCAACGTCTTGAAGGGAGACATGAGTTTTGTCGGCCCCCGACCTGAGCGTCCGTTCTTTGTGACCGAGCTGGCAGCCGCGATCACCTTCTACAATGAACGACATGTCGTGAAGCCAGGGATCACCGGCTGGGCCCAGCTGAACTACCCTTATGGTGCAAGCGTCGATGACGCCCGGCAGAAGCTGGAATATGATCTCTATTACATCAAAAATTATAGCCCGTTCCTCGACTTGCTGATCCTCGTTCAAACGGTACGCGTCATCCTCTGGCGGGACGGCGTCCGCTGATCGCATTGTCCGCCGTGTGGGCCGGATGATCACCGGCGTGGGCATCCAGAGCCACTTGCTAGCCTGTCTGGGCTTTGGCGGGCTCGCCGGTGTTCTGCTGTGGCGACAACGGCAAACTGCCGGCAGCCTGTCGCTGATTTCGGCGTGCCTGATGACCGCCTTATGGGCTGGCATCGTGGTTATGGCCGGGCGGCTCGGTATCGGCCGCGCCGGGTTTCTGTCCGCTGCAGAAACACTGCGGACGGCGGCCTGGATCCTGTTCCTAGTCATCATGGCCAGCCCGACCTGGAGCCTGCGCCAGCACAAGGGCTCGTCCTTTGGTATTGTGGTTGCGCTTGCCGTGGTGGTCGCAGCACAAATCGGTCTTGATGCGGCCAGCGCGTTCGGGTTGAACTGGCTGGGGCCGCTGAGCGTCCTTGCCCCCCAATTTTCGCTGATGGCGCGGTTGACGACCGCCATTGGCGGATTGGTCCTGGTGCACAACCTGTTTCTGAATTCCGCCCCGGCCAACCGGTGGAGCATCCGCTTGCTGTGTATCGGGCTTGCTGGTCTGTTTGGCTATGACCTCAATATGTACACCCTTGCGTTCCTTGGCGTCGGTCAAAGCGCTGATCTTTTCAACGGGCGCGGCCTAGTCAATGCCCTGATTGTCCCGCTGATCGCGCTTTCGGCACGCCGCAATCCGCTGCTGAAGATCCAGATCTCAAGGCAGGTGGCGTTCCAGACACTGTCGCTTGGCATGATCGGGGGCTACCTCGTCTTCATGTCTGTCGCCGCCTATGGACTGGGGCTGGTCGGCGGCGATTGGGGGCGGCTACTCCAGATTTCTGTGCCGTTTGCGATGGCGATGTTCGCTGCTGTCGTGCTGTTCTCTGGCCGGTTTCGGGCGTCGGCGCGTGTCTGGATCAACAAGAATTTCTTCGCCTACAAATATGATTATCGCGAAGAGTGGTTGCGCTTGATCGGCACCGTTTCACGCACGGACACCGCGTTTGGATCGCTGGCAGAGCGTGTCGTCCAGTCTGTGTGCAACATCGTTGAATCGCCGGGCGGAGCGCTGTACGTGCCCGACGGCGAAGGCGGGTTTGGGCTGGCGGAGCGCTGGAATTACCGCGCCCTGACCGTTGTCTCGATCGGCGGGCAGAATGCCCTGACCAATTTCCTTGGTGACCGTGGCCGGGTCGTCGTTGTCGATGAACTGCGCGAGGGTGTCGGAGACTATGGTGGCGTCGAGTTGCCAGCTGAACTGCTGGCTGACCACGACGCCTGGCTGATCGTACCCTTGCTGCATCTGGAGGCCCTCGCCGGACTGGTTCTCGTCCAGCGATCAACGGCGGCGCGCGAATTCAACTGGGAGGATTTTGACCTTCTGCGCACCGCTGGACGGCAGGCTGCCAGCTATATCGCCGAAGCCGCCAGCCAGTCGGCGCTTTCCGACGCCCAGAAGTTCGATGAGTTCAATCGGCGCTTTGCGTTCATCATGCATGATATCAAGAATTTGGTGAGCCAGCTCGGTTTGGTCGCCCGGAATGCCGAGCGACACGCCGACAGCGCCGAGTTTCGCAGCGATATGGTGGCGACTTTGCGCAGCTCAGTTAGCAAGATGAACGACCTGCTGGCGCGTCTCGCCCAGCACAACATCGCGCGTGCCGACGATGGCCGGGTCGTCGACCTTTGCGACATTCTCGCTGCCGCAGTCGCCGACAAGCGGCTTGCCCATCCGGCCCTTGGTTTGTCACAGGCAACGGTGCCGCTGATGATTTGCGCTGACCCTGTCCGGATTGAACAACTGTTCCAGCATCTTCTCCAGAACGCCGTCGATGCCAGTTCAGCCGACGCCCGGATCGAGGTTCGCGCGTCCGGCGCCGCTGGTTGCGCGCGGGTCGACATTGTTGATACCGGGTCCGGCATGTCGGCAGCATTTGTGCGGGACGAACTGTTCAAACCGTTCCGGTCAACCAAGGTTGGCGGCTTCGGGATCGGAGCCTATGAGGCGCGCGAAATCGTGCGATCATTGGGCGGACGACTTGATGTTATGAGCCGGGAGGGCGAGGGTACGACCTTCAGCGTTGTTCTGCCACTCGTGGCTGACGCGCACGGGGAGGCGGGGGCGTGATGGCGGATGAGCGACGCACACTGCTGGTCGTTGAAGACGATGAGGGCCTGCGTCGGCAGCTGAAATGGTCCTATGAGGATTATCAGGTCGTGTCTGCGGGGGACCGAGCGACGGCCATCGACGCGATGCGGGCGCATGAGCCAGCTGTTGTGACGCTCGATCTCGGGCTGCCGCCGGACCCGGATGGGACAAGCGAGGGTTTTGCCACGCTGGAGGAAATCCTGCGGCTGAAGCCCGAGACCAAAGTCATCGTGGCGTCGGGCCACGGTGCGCGTCAGAGCGCGCTGCGGGCAATGTCGAC
>JAYVLC010000233.1:0-9656 GCA_043759675.1 Sphingosinicellaceae bacterium | reverse complement strand
CTGCTGGAGCCTCGCTCGCAGCGGATCAGCCAGCGGCTCGGCATGGGGCCGGCGCAGTCCGCACCGGTCTGCCTGTCCTGCCACGCCGACGCGCCGCCGGTGTCGCAGCGCGGACCGCGATTCGAAGTGTCAGAGGGTGTCGGCTGCGAGGCTTGCCATGGTGGTGCATCGGGTTGGCTGGCCAGCCACACGGCCGAGGGCGTCTCGCACAAGGCCAATGTTGCTGCTGGCATGATCGCGCTGGATGAACCGAAGGCGCGCGCCTCGAATTGCCTCGATTGCCATTTCGGTGCCAAGGGCAGCCAGTTTGTTACGCACCGGATCATGGCGGCCGGCCACCCGCGCATTTCGTTCGAGCTCGACCTGTTTACCGCCCTGCAGACCCACCATGATGAAGATGCAGATTACCGGGCCCGGAAGAACGTCGCTGGTGGCGTGAAGACCTGGGCAGTCGGTCAGGCGATGGCGGTTGAACGCGCGCTGGAGCTGTTTACGTCCGGACGGGCCAATGATGGGGCATTCCCCGAATTTACATTCTATGATTGCCGCACCTGCCACCGATCATTCGCCGATGGTCCGGCGTTCCGGTCGACCTATACGGCCAATCCGGGGCGTGCGCTTCCGCCAGGGATGCCGTCGTTCAATGACGAGAATATGCTGATGCTCGAGGCAGCCGCAAAAATTGCCGCACCAGCGCTCGGTGCCCAGTTCGAGCGGGACTCTCGCGCATTTCATGCCGCATTCGTGGTTTCGCCGGCGGCAGCCGCGGCGGGAGCCCGCAAGCTGGCAGCGACTTCGGCTCGGCTGGCCGACAGCTTCGACCGAGCAACTTTCTCGCGCGGGCAATCCCTTGCGATCCTCAACGATGTGCTGACCGGCGCGACCGCGGCCCGCTATACCAACTATCAGGGCGGCGCGCAGGCGGTGATGGCGGTTGATACGCTGGTGAATGCGCTGGCGTCGTCAGGTCAGATTGAGCGTCGCACTGCCGTCGCTGTGCGGCCGCACATTGATGCAGCCTACGCCGCGGTCAAAGACGCCAATGCCTGGCGTCCCGATGACCTTCGCCGGGCGCTCCTCCGCGTCGATGCTGTCCTGACGCCGGGGACATGAGCCCGCGATGAGTATCGCTGTTGTCGCCATGTTCCTCGCCTTTGTTGCAGAGGAAGACCCGCACGGGTCAGCAGCGCCGAAAGCAGCGGTCCACGCGCCCGCAGCAGCAAAGCCGGAGCCTGCAGCTGAGCCCGATCCTGACGCAATCGCGCGTCGTCGACCAGGGCCGGAGGTGGCGTTGCCGCCGCCGGTGACGCAGACCAACAGTGGGGCGGTGCGTGCGCCAGCCCCCGAAGCCTTCCCGCATGATCATCTTCCGGTCCCGGATCGGTGGCGGTTGATCGAGGCTGTTGGTGTCAAGGCGCGCTGGTGGGACCCCTATAATCAGAATCCGCTAAAGGGTGACCGCCCGGTCAAGGGGACCGAGGATTGGTTCCTTGCGCTCAGCGCCATTTCCGACACGGTGATCGAGCCGCGCTCCTTCCCGATCCCGGTGGGCAACCAGACGACATCGCGCCCGGGCAGCATTGACGTGTTCGGTCATTCACGCAGTCTGGTGGTCGCGCAGACGCTCATCGCCAGCGCATCGCTGGTGAAAGGATCGACCGCCTTCAAGCCGCCCGAATATGAATTCAAGGTCGCGCTCGCCTATAATTACAACCACGTCGAGGTGGACGAAAAGCGCGTCCTGTCGGTGCTGCCATCACGTCAGAGCAACCGCGATGACAGTTTCCTCGGTGTCCAGGAATTGTTCCTCGACTATCATTTGCGCAATGTTTCGGACCGCTATGATTTCGACTCGCTGCGTGTCGGAATCCAGCCGTTCTCGTCGGATTTTCGCGGGTTCCTGTTTCAGGATAATCAACTGGGTGTCCGGTTGTTCGGGAACCGCGACGGGAATCGCTTCCAATATAATCTGGCGGCGTTCCTGCGCGTGGAGAAAGACAGCAATTCCGGCTTGAACGACATCAGCCAGACCCCGCGCGAGGACTATGTGTTCATCGCCAATCTGTACCGGCAGGATTTGCCGGTGCCGGGATTCACCAGCCAGATCACTGCAATTTACAACATGAACCGGGAAGGGGAGGATTTTCACGCCGACCACAATGGTTTCCCGGTGCGGCCAGCGCTGATTGGTGATCTCAGAGGTCGCGACTATGATGTTGTTTATCTAGGATATAATGCGGACGGGAAGATCGGGCGACTCAATCTGACCGCGTCTGCCTATGCCGCGTTTGGGGAAGACCGGAACAGCATTTTCACGGGGCGGAAGGCGAAGATTCGCTCCTATTTCTTCGCGGCCGAACCGTCGATCGACCTCAACTGGATCCGGGTTCGGGGCGCGGCGCTATATGCGAGCGGCGACCGCAATCCGCATGACAATACCGAACATGGGTTCGATGCGATTTTTGAGAATCCGCAGTTCGCCGGCGCTGATACGAGCTACTGGATTCGCCAGACGATTCCGTTTGCTGGCGGCGGACGCGCCGTCGCGATCAATGGGCGCAATGGTATCCTCAACTCGCTGCGGTCCTCCAAGGAGGAAGGGCAGTCCAATTTCAACAATCCGGGCACGATTCTGCTTGGGGCAGGGGCCGACTTCGACCTGACGCCGACGCTGCGGGTTAGCGGCAACGTCAACCACATCTGGTTTGCAAACACGGCCGTGATCCAGGCGTTGCGGCAGGAGGGGTCAATTCCGAAACAGGTTGGTCTCGATTCGTCGGTGTCGACGATCTGGCGGCCCTATTTTTCGCAGAATGTTGTTGTGCGGGCATCCGCAGCGGTGTTTGATCCTGGCAAGGGGTTTACCGACCTGTTTTCGAGCGCAGGGCGGGACAAGCGCTTCTATTCCGTGCTCCTCAATGTTGTGCTGAGTTATTGATATGCGAGTGGGTGCCGTGATCCGGAACATGCTGATGCTGGTGGGAACGCTGGCGCTGTTCGGCTCGGCGCATCTGTGGGCGAGCGAGGGGGAGCACCCGCGGCACTATGAGTGGCCCGTGACGCCAGCCGCGCCACAAGCACAGACGCTGGACGAGGCTGCGGCCAAGAGCGACGGCTGCAAATCCTGTCACACGTCGGGTGATGCATGGACGATGCACAAGTCCACTGCCGTGGTGCTCGGCTGCACCGATTGTCACGGCGGCGATGCGAAGGTGCTGGCAACCAATTTGCCCAAGTCCGATCCGCAATATGCCAAGCTGCGTGACAAGGCGCATATCCTGCCCCGGTTCCCGGGGGCCTGGCATTTTCCGTCGAGCGCTAACCCGAAGCGCAGCTACACGTTGCTCAACAAGGAATCACCCGAGTTCCTGCGCTTTGTGAATCCGTCCGATTACCGGGTGGCTCGGCAGTCCTGCGGGGCCTGCCACATGGAGTTGATCGAGGCCAACGAGCGGTCGATGATGGCAACCGGCGTCATGCTATTTGGCGGCGGTGCGTACAACAACGGCATTTTGCCGTTCAAAAATTATATTCTTGGTGAGGCGTACACGCCGGAGGGTGAACCAGCGAAGCTGTTGTCTGCGGGCAATCCGCCCGGCGTCCTGACCCCTGAGCAAATGGCCCGTGGCATTCTGCCGAGCTTGGTCCCGCTGCCGCAGTGGCATGTTGTACCACCCGGCGATGTGTTCCGGGTGTTCGAGCGTGGTGGTCGGAACATCAACTCCGGGTTCGCTGAAATCGGTCTGCCGAATTCGCTCGGGGCCCTGCAACGCCTTGAGGAACCCGGTCGCCCTGACTTCAGGCAGTCGAACCGCGGGCCTGGGACCGGACTGCGTATCGCGGTCCCGGTGCTCAACATCCACAAGACGCGACTGAATGACCCGTTCACCTGGTTTCTGGGAACCAATGATCAGCAAGGCGACTATCGCAGTTCCGGCTGCGCGTCATGTCATGTGGTGTACGCCAATGACCGCGAACCCCGGCACAGCCTGACGTGGTCCGAATTTGGCCGTGACGGCAAGACGGCAACTGCCGATCCGACGATCTCGAAGGAAGAAAGCGGCCACCCGATCCGGCACGAGTTCACCCGTTCAATCCCGACATCGCAGTGCATGAATTGCCATATGCACCAGCCCAATATCTTCCTGAATTCCTACCTCGGCTACACGATGTGGGACTATGAATCAGACGCCCCGCGCATGTGGCCGGAGAAGCAGAAATATCCAACCGCTGCTGAAATGCACGAGACGCTTGAGCGCAACCCGGAAGGCGCTGCAGTTCGCGGGAACTGGTCAGATCCGGAGTTTGTCCGCAACGTTTACGACGTGAATGACGGAAACAAGGACACACAGTTCGCTGATTATCACGGCCATGGCTGGAATTTCCGCGCCATCTTCAAGCGTGATCGCGAAGGCAATCTGCTCGACGCCGGCGGCAATATGGCGACTTACGGTACCGAGACGGCGCATATCGTAGCCAATGATGATCCCGAGAAATTCCGCAAGAAAGGCGAGCCGCAATTCGTGCCGGTGGGGACCAACCCCGGCAAGTCGGTCCATCTGATGGATATCCACGCTGAGAAGGGGTTCCAGTGCGCCGACTGCCATTTTGCGCAGGATAGCCACGGCAATGGCTTCATTCACGGCGAAGTCGCCAACGCGGTCGAGATCGGCTGCAAGGATTGCCACGGCACCGTTGATGCGGTCCCGACGTTGCGGACATCTGGCCCAGCGGCTGGGCCGGGCGGCACCGATTTGAGCCTTCTTCGTAATCCGGATGGCAAGCGCCGCTTTGAATGGATCGATGATGGCGGTCGGCGCGTTCTCATCCAAAGGTCGATCGTCGACCCCAAGCTGCAATGGCGGGTGTCCCTTGTGAAGGACTCGGTCGACCGCAGCAGTCCTAACTTCAACGACAAGGCGGCGCGCGCCAAGCTGATGTCGCGCGTCGGAGCAGAGACTGGCAAGTTCGAGTTCGGACCAGGCGTTGCCAAGGCTGATCGCGCCCATGACGACAGCAATATTGCCTGCTTCAGCTGCCACCTGTCATGGACAACGTCCTGTGGCGGGTGCCATTTGCCGATTGAGGCGAACTGGAAAACCAAGACCCACAAATATGAGGGTGAGGAGACCCGGAACTTCGCGACCTACAACCCACAGGTCGCGCGCGATGACATGTTCCAGTTGGGCAAGCACATGACGACGAAGGGCGGCATTGTTGCGCCGATCCGTTCAACCTCGGCGCTGGTGCTGTCTTCGACGAACATCAACCGTGAGCTGATCTATTTCCAGCAGCCGCCGGTTTCGGCGGCCGGCTTTTCGAGCCAGGCATTTGCGCCGCATTTCCCGCACACAGTGCGGACCCAAGAGACCAAAACCTGCACCGACTGCCATTTGTCCGCCGCGAACGACAACAATGCGATCATGGCGCAGCTGATGCTCCAGGGGACCAACTACATCAACTTCGTTGGCCTCTATGCTTGGACCGGGCTGCAGCAAGGCTTCGAAGCCGTCCGCGTCACCGAGGTCAGCGAGCCGCAGGCGGTATTCGGGTCCTACCTGCATCGCTATGCCTATCCGGACTATTTCAAGGCGCACGTCGAGACCAACAAGCGCGAGCTGATCACGTGGGTCCGCGGCAAGATATTTGATCGCAAGCGTAAGATGTCGGGTGAGACGCAGCTGACCGAAGATATTCGCAACGTCGCCAAATCAACGGGTGATGCTGCCCGCTGTCTTCAGATGCGCGGCGAATATCTTTATGTTGCGGAAGGGAAGGGCGGATTTCGAGCCTATGATATCGCCAGCGTCGGCAACAAGGGGGTGTCCGAGAAAATCCTGACCGGCCCGTTCTCGAAACTCGGGCATGACACGCATGTCGCATCGCCGAATGCGACCTGCGTTGCTCTGCCGACGAATCAGCCGATCAGCCCGTTGCGCAATCAGCACATGCTGGCAGGCGAGGCCGCGAACAAGGACGCGCCGGGATTCCGCAGCAACGAGGAACAGCCATTCCTCGAAATCTATAGCTATGCTGCGATTACGGACTCGGTCGAAGGCTTGATCCTGGTCAACGTCAACACGCTGGCAGATGGCGAACCCCGCAACAATTTCCTCAAACGGGCCGTGACCTGGAATGAAGGCGGTATCCTTAAGGGCGCGCGCCACATCACGCTCGCCGGGCGCTGGGCCTATATCGCTGCCGACGCGGGGCTGGTTACCGTTGATTTGATTGATCCGCTGAACCCTAAATTGCTGTCGGTTGTTCGGCTCGACAACGTCAAGGCAACAGCCGTGCAGTTTCGCTACCTGTTCGTGACTGACGCGGACGGGCTTCGGGTTTTCGACATTACCCGGCCCGGCGAGCCCAAGGCGGTTCCCGGCGTGCTGGTTCCGCTAAAGGATGCCCGCCGGGTCTATGTCGCGCGGACCTACGCCTATGTCGCGGCGAAGAGCGAAGGCCTCGTCATTGTCGATGTCAGGAATCCCGAAAAACCGTCAATTTACCAGCGCTATACCGCCGATGGCGCTTTGAACGATGCCGAGGATGTCATCGTCGGCTCAACCAATGCGTCGGCCTTCGCCTATGTCGCCGATGGCCGGAATGGCATGAAGGTGGTGCAACTGACCAGTCCCACGAGCCAGCCGAACTTCTACGGCTTTTCGCCCGCGCCAAAACCTGAGCTGATCGCCTGGGCTCGTACCGCTTCGCCGGCCCTTGCGATGTCGAAGGGCCTGGACCGGGATCGCGGCGTCGATGAAAGTGGTGGCCAGATCGCGGTCTTTGGCCGGGTCGGGTCGCGGCCGTTCACGCGGTCAGAGATGGAACGCTTCTTCCTCAACCGCAGCGGCGTTCCGTACCGGGTGAGCGATACGGGTTCAGTCAATCAGGATTGGGTTCCGACCCGGGCCGCGAGCCAGCCGTAGCCCGGGACTGATTTATCCGGATACTGAAATGCAGCAACGCCGCATCGCATCCCGCGATCAACCCAGCCGCACGATTGCCGCGCGATCCCGGTACAGGCGTTAGACTGTGACGCGCTCTTCGAGCAGGTGCCTCACGAGCGGCTGCATGGCATCATTGTAGCGCGCCAGGATCGGCCCGGCGCTGGCGTAGCCGAGGTGGCTGATCAGCATATTGTCCGTCCACTCGTGCAGCGCGTAGGCCGGCGGCTCGGCAACAACCATGTCACGACCGTCGGGGACCAGGCTGATCGGGCGCAGGTCAAGCGCAACCGCTGGTGCGGTTGACGGCGTGACCGACAATGTCGTGCCAGCCCAGCCAGTGAAGATGGGACGGTGAATATGCCCCGCCAGCAGCCGCACGACCTGACTGTGCCGGCTGACCACATCGGCAAATCGCAGGACCCAGGGCTCCCGCGATGCCGCAGACATCCACGCAATACCGACCTCGGTGGGCGGGTGATGCGATGCAAGCAGCGTCGGGCGGTTGGGTTGCTCGGACAGTTTGGCATCAAGCCAAGCTGCACGCCGCTCGCAGAACGAGCCGCCGTGGCGCCCCTCCTCGAGGGTATCAAGCATGATGATCCGAAGCGGACCGGCGTCAATCTCATACTGGATGAAACCGTCATTCGTCGGCGTATCGGGGAAGGCCGCGAGCAGCGGGCGGCGGAGGTCATGATTGCCCGGAATCACATGAATTGGCCATGGGCAACGCCCCAACGCCTCCAGCAGCCATTCATAGGACTGCGGGGTCCCGCTCTCGGTAAGGTCGCCGGTCGCCAACATGATGTCAGGTGGACGTTTCAGCGCCAACAGGGCGTCAATGATCGAATCCAGCCGTTTCCGATTGAACTCCTCGTGATTTCCTGGCTCGAAGCCGATGTGCACGTCGGTGATTTGAGCGATCAGCATGCGGCGGATGGCACCTTGGTTGCAGTAAATGGAGGGGGCCTACCCCCGTTTGGAACAGGTACGTAACAATTCATACGGCAGATGCGAGCGTTCATCCTAGATCCGTCCGCGTTGTATTGCCGCAGGCTGTCTGGCTGCCCGAATCTGGGACGCCAGTGGCGATTGGGCATGGAAACTGTGACAGGATTGGCAATCGGATGCGATCTGCTTGCCTTGTGGATGAGCGCCCGCGTGGCACTCGCGACACGATCCAATCCCCTGGATCAGGAGGTCAGACGAGTCCTTCGATTTCGCCGCGAGATGGCACGACGCGCACGGGCTGGTCCCGGTCGCGTGATCGGCGTGACTGAACCAGCCATTCTGCAAATACCGCGATTGCAGACTTACCGGCGCAATCCGGAAGTCAAGCGAGCCAGCGCGCGCTGGCGGGATGACCGAGTGGCATTCAAAGCAGGTTCCGCCGGTTTCAAACAGCGCGCGCACCCGGCTGCTCGTCCGCGCTGTCCCGGCGGTGACCGGGAAGGCAGCGATAGCGCCGGGACGGGTCCGAAGCGTCGGTGGCGCAGGTGCACCCGGGTTGGCGGCGAGGAAGTCTTCCATTTCGGCGATTGCCTGTGCCGCATCGCCGTGGCGGAGGGTGCGGACAACAGCATTTGATTTGCCGATTTCCAGCGTGTGGCACGCGAGGCAGTCCCGTTCCATCTCGATCGGCTGGAAGCGGGCACGACTTGGATCCTCGGTATGGCATGCAGCGCAGCCAAGTGCCTTGCCATAGCGCGGCAATGATTTCGCCATCCGGGTGACCGAACCGCCGGCCAGGAGGTGGATGTCATGCGGAAATTTCAAGCCGTTGAATTCGGCCGTCGTCGGCGTCAGCGTTTCGCGTCTGGTCAACGGCGCACCAAATGACGGCGCGACAACAATATTGGGCTGAAATTCCGGGTGGGCCGTGCCAAAATCATCGGCGTTGCCCAATTTGGTGTCCGGCAGGCGCCTCGACAATTCACGATGGCAATCCACGCACAGGGCGGGGTTGGACATCGCGGCACCGTGGGGGCCATCATGCTCCTTGTGGCAACTGGTGCAGCTGCCTTCGGGCAGATTGAAGCCGTGGGCGAGGCCGCGCTTTGCAGCACCGGCAAGCGACGGGTTAAAACTGGCCGCCGCGAGACGTTTTGGAGCGGCATGATCTTTGATCGCTAAGTGGCAGGCTTTGCACGCCGAATCGCGGACCGCAACAAAGGGTTGTTGATGGCAGGCACCACATTTGTTCGAGAGGCCGGCGTGCGCTTGGGACAACGGGCCGCTGGTCCAGGACCTATCCGCCTGGAGATGTGGTGGCGGTGCCTTGAGCGGTGATACCGTCGGGCTGAGCAAGCCCGAGGTCACCGGCCAGGCAAGGAATGCGATCAAGACCAGGATCACAAACCCCCACGCGAGGCCCCGCTTGCTGAGCCGCGTTCCGCCGAGGGAGAACACCTGCGTTTCGTCACTCGGGTCAGCAGCGTCCGACAGCGCACCCAAGCGCTCAAGGGTCAGCAACGTCGTGCCGCCTTCGCCAGGCGCGACAGTTACCCGGTGACTGCCGAGCAACAGTACAACGGTTTGATCGCTGCCAAATTCTGCCCGGTCGGTCGATTTTCCATCGACGACAAGGTCAATTCCGCCGATCGCTGTGACCTCGACATGATTGCCTTGGCGACGGACACGGGCATGGTTCAGCATCACTGCAAGGTCAGCGATCTCAAGATCGCAATCGGTGCCGCGACCAACAAGGATGGA
>JAYVLC010000232.1:0-12535 GCA_043759675.1 Sphingosinicellaceae bacterium | reverse complement strand
GGACCCCGCTGACGGCGGCGAGCGGTGCGCAGGCCGTGGCGCTGGGCTGGCACCCGGCAGGGCGGCTGGCGTCATCAGAAATTACGTGCGCTGTCGCCGTGATTGTGGAGGCCTAACAAGAACATGCTAGTTTTTCACTCTCCCGCTGCTGAGCGTCATGACCCAGAGACATTCTTCCGCCATGGAAAGACCGTGCCACACCCGGAATCTGCCGCACGCTATCGGATGCTACACGCAGCTGTAGACGACACTGTTCACGAGGTGCGTGAATGCGCCGACGCCGGACTAGATCCAATCAAAGCCGTTCATGATGCCGGGTATGTCGCTTTCTTGGCTGGGGCGTGGGCCATGGCGCTGGCGATTGATGGGAGCGTGGAAGAAATCACAACCACCCAATTCGCGCGCACCCCGCCGCTTAACCTTCCCGTCAGCCTACAAGGTTTAATGAGCTATTATAGTAGCGATACCTCTGCAGGAATCAGGGCGGGAACATGGGACGCCGTTTACGCGAGTGCCCAAACGGCGATTAGCGCATCTGATGCGCTGGATTCAGCACGTGCGACATACGCCCTATGTCGCCCGCCTGGACATCATGCCCATGCGATCCATTCGTCGGGCTTTTGTTACCTCAACAACGCGGCGATTGCTGTTGAACGGCTTGCGGGTCGAATGGGCCGAGTGGCAACGCTGGACATTGACGTTCACCATGGAGACGGGACACAGGATATCTTTTACAGCCGAAGCGATATCCTGACGGTTTCAATACACGCGGAAACTATCGACTATTTCCCTCACTTCACTGGCTACGCCAATGAGTATGGCGAAGGGAAAGGGGAAGGGTATAATCTCAACCTGCCGTTGGCTCGCGGCTCTGGTGACGCCGCCTATCTCGATGCAATCAGGAAAGGGCTTGAGCGTATATCTGCGCATGACGCCACCGTGCTGGTTGTGCCGCTCGGGCTAGATGCTGCGGTGGATGATCCGGTAGGTATCTTGAATGTAACGACCGATGGTTTTCGGGCAGCGGCTGCCTTGATCTCTGATTTTGGTCTTCCGACACTGTTGGTGCAAGAGGGCGGCTATCCATGCGATGCGCTGGGCAGGAATCTTGCGGCATTCCTTGAAGCCTTTGAAGGGGACTAACCACGAGGATTGCAGTGAATTGACGGCGCGCGGGGGGTGTGGCGGCTGGCGTCATCAGCAATGAAGTACACTGTCGCCGAAATCTCGCGAAAATCAGGAGTCTTGCAGCGTGAAACAGATCGTCATCCCCGCCTTGTTGTGGTTCTCGGCCATCGGGTGTGGCTTGATTGCAGGCCTTTATTTCGCATTTTCAGCCTTCATCATGGTGGCGCTGGGGCGTCTTGATCAGGCCCAAGGCATTGCAGCAATGAATGCGATCAATCTCGACATCGTGAGGTCGCTGTTCATGCCTCTCTTTCTTGGAACAACGCTGGCGAGCCTGGTGCTGGGAGTCGTGTCGCTCGTTCGCTGGAACGAACCCGGCGCACTGGTGATACTCTTGGGGGGCCTCGCCTACGTTCTCGGCATGTTTGTCGTAACGATGATCTTCAATGTGCCGCTCAACAACGCGTTGGCGGCTGTCGATACGTCTGGCGCCGAAGCTGCATCGCTTTGGGCGCGGTATCTGAGGGAATGGACGCTCTGGAACCACGTGCGCACGGTCGCGTCGACCGCAGCCTGTGCGCTCTTCATCATCGCGATTCGAGCAAATAACTGAAACGCGCCCCGCAGATTACGGTGGGATTGCGGTGACCGTGGCATCCCACCGGCAACCCGGAGCCAAGGACCATTTGCCTTGAAGTGCGGAACACGGCGTCTGGTGGCGTCCAGCAGGTATGAGAAACATTGCCCCCGCCGGGTGCCTTCGCACAAATTACGGACTGCCTCTTTGGTGGAGGTTTCTCAATTTTGCGTGCCGAAACATCATTGGGTATCATTCTGACGGAAATGCGACGGCTTTGCCGGATACGCAATCAATGACAGTTTGTACTGCCACGCAAATAGGCGCACTCGCCATGAACTCCGTCGGCCAACCTGAGAGTATGGTGATTTGACCACAATCGTAAAGCCTATCCAGCGGATCCAGCAGAACCTGCTGGCGGTCGGCGAACGTCGGCTGCTGAACTGGTTGTGCGCGCGGTTGCCAGCTCGGGTCACCCCTGACAGCATGACCGCCCTTGGGTGCCTTGGCATGCTGACCGTCGCGGTTGGCTATGCTCTCAGCCCGATGCGCGTTGAGTGGCTTTGGCTGGCTGTCGCCGGCTATTGCGTCAACTGGTTCGGAGATTCGCTTGATGGAAGTTTGGCGCGTTTCCGGAAGATCGAGCGGCCCAAGTTCGGCTACTTCATTGATCATAGTGTTGATGCCATCAGCAACCTGGTTGCCATGATCGGCTTGGGAATGAGCAGCTTCATCCGCCTCGATGTCGCCCTTTTTGCCATCTCGGGCTATCTGCTGCTCTCGGCTCATACGTTTCTTGCCGCGCGCGTCGTCGGTGAGTTCAGGCTTTCCTATCTGGCGGGCGGCCCAACCGAGCTTCGCCTGGTCCTTATTAGCATGACGCTGTGCATGCTGGCTGTTGGACCCCAACCCCAATTGCTAATGGGTCTTTCGGGTTTTGATATGTTCCTCGGCGGACTCGGTGCCATCCTGATTTTGGTCTTTGTCGTCCAAACCTTCAGAACCGGGCGGCAGCTATACCTGCTGGATGAATAGCGCCTTCACGCGAGACCCCGGCCATCCCGGCGGTCGCGGCGGCGCGGTGGTTGAGGCCGGCAACCACGCAGGGGGCCGATATCCCATCCCGATAAATTGAGTTGTTATATTATATCTTTGACACTAGACATCCGCGCAGCCTTGTATCTGGAGTCCGGCCTGTGCTCATCCGTCTGCTGTCGACTGTCGCCACCATTGCCCTGTCCGCGAGCGCGCTGGCGCAGGCGGCGACTGATGCCCCAGCGGCGAGCGCGTTGGCGCAGGTGGCCGCTGACGCCGCCCACGGTGACCATGATGATCCAAATCCCGAAATCATCGTGACGGCTATTTTTACCCGCGACCGGGGCGATATCCTGTCTGGTACGTCGGTCCTCACTGCTGAGGATCTAACGCGCGAGATGCGCCCGACCATCGGCGAAACACTGTCGCGGCAGGCCGGGGTTTCCGCAACGTCGTTTGGCCCGAACGCCTCGCGCCCGGTCCTGCGTGGTTTCCAGGGCGAGCGTGTGCGCGTCCTTGCCGACGGGATCGGAAGTTTTGACGTGTCGAACACCAGCGTCGATCATGCCGTTGTCATCAACCCCCTGACCGCTGATCGCATCGAGGTTTTGCGCGGTCCAGCCGCGCTGTTGTTCGGGTCATCGGCGATCGGCGGCGTCGTCAACGTGATCGACAGCCGGATCCCGCGCTCGATTCCCGACGAAGCTTTCCATGTTGATGGCATCGCCACTTACGGTTCGGCCGCAAACGAACGCTCGGCTGGTTCACGCATCGACGTGCCGCTCAGCGACAAGATCGTTGTTCATGTCGACGGGACCTATACCAAGACCGGCGATCTGCGCACCGGCGGCGTCATCCTGACGCCGGTCCTCCGCACGGCGGCGCGGGCAAGCGGCACCCCCGCCATTGCCGGGCTGGCGGACCTCGAGGGCGAACTGCCCAACAGCGCTGGCCGGACGTGGGACGTGGCTGGCGGTGCAGCGGTCATCACCGCCGACGCCAATTTCGGGGTGTCAGTCAGCCACTATGACAGCCTGTACGGAGTCCCGGTTCGCTATTCGGTGGACCCCCTGATCGCGGCCGAAGAAGTACGACTTGATGTCCGGCAAACCCGGGTTGATCTGCGCGGTGAGGTCGACCCAGCGGCGGGCCTGGTGCAGGCCATACGGTTTCGCGGCGGTTACGCAGACTATCAGCACCACGAGATCGACGACACCGGTGCCATCGCCACCACCTTTTTCAACCAGGGCTGGGAAGGCCGCCTCGAATTGGTGCAGCGCGAGGCCAACGGCTGGAAGGGAGCGGTTGGCGGGCAGGTCTTTGTTCGTGATCTCAACATTGTCGGCGCCGAGAAGTTCCTGCCCAAAAGCAAGACCCAGCAATATGGCCTGTTCACGGTCCAGAGCGTTGATCTGGGTCGTGTTCGCGCCGAGGCAGGCAGCCGCATCGAACGGTCGACCTTGGCGGCAAATGCTGATGTCGTTCTTGGCAACCCCGACCTGAGCCGCAGCTTCACGGCTGTTTCGGGATCCCTGGGGGCCAGTGTCGAAGTCGGCGAGGGCTGGCGCATCGGGCTCAATGGTTCGTACACCCAGCGCGCCCCGTCGGCCGAGGAGTTGTTCGCCAACGGGCCGCATGCCGGAACGCAGGCGTTCGAGGTTGGCGATCCGACCTTTGGCAAGGAACGGTCAACCGGTATCGAAGCCACGCTGCGCGGCAAAGGCGACGGCTATAGCCTGTCGGCCTCGCTCTATTATAGCGACTTCAAGGGCTTCATCTTTGAACAGCCGACGGGTGCGATCGCTGATGGCCTCCCGGTCTTCCAATATGCGCAGGCCGACGCGCGCTATTACGGTGCCGAGGTCGAGGCAAACCTCAAACTCGCCACGCTCGGCAGCTATGCGATCAGCCTTGACGGCATCGGCGATTTTACCCGTGCCAGGATCGGCAATGGCGGCGGCGCCATTCCGCGCATTCCCGCGCTCCGCCTGCTCGGTGGCCTCGACGCGAAGTCCGACCGCACCACCGGGCGCGTGGAGGTCGAACGGGTCAATGGCCAGAACCGCATTGCCGCGTTCGAGACCGCGACCAAAGGCTATACGATGGTCAACGCCAGCCTTGGCTTCAAACCGTTCGGCGCGGACAACCCGGCAAGCATTACCGTGTCAGCCAACAACATCTTCGATGTCACCGCGCGTCGCCACGCGAGTTTCCTCAAGGACTATGCGCCGCTCGCTGGACGTGACCTCCGGGTGACGCTGCGGGTTGGGTTCTAGGGTCTGGTCAGGAGAGCTGGCCGAACGCCTGCTGCTTCTTCGCCAGCGCACGGGCACCATCCACATCGCCTTTTTGCAGCAGCGGCAGCACGAGCGCGGCTTTGGCTTTGAGCAGGGCGTCAAATCCGTCTGTCGCAGGCAGCGCAACTGCGCGGGCCAGCAACTCCCGGGCGCGTGGCGCGTTATCAGCATCAAGCGCCAGCAGCGTGAAAGCATAAAAGGCCGGATAGGCTGGGCTGGTGCGGTCGAGGGTCAAGGCCTTGTCGAACGCCTTGGCGAACTCCCCGCGCTTTGCACCCAGCATCGTTCCGGCAAGGAAGCCGCCAAGCGTCGCAATCGACTCGCCGTGCCAGCCGCCGATCGACGCCCAGGCCAGCGGATTCGACGGATCAAGGCTGCGGGCCTGCTCCATCATCTTGCGCGCCGCCTTGCCATCGCCGGGGCTGTTGGTCAGCTTGGCACGGTAGCCGACGGCGATTGCCGATTGCAGCAGCGCATCGACGTTGCGCGCGTCGCCTGCCATCGCCGATGACGCGAGTTTGCCCGCCTGATCGATCAGGACGAGGGCACGAGCCCTGTCGGTGGTCCGGTAGGCGGCAATGGCCAGCAGGGACCGGGCCGCGAGGACCTCGGCGGCAGGTGTTCCCTCCTTGGCACCAGCCGTCGCGGCCTCGGCAAACTTTCCGTCGCGGAACAAGGCAGCCGTATCGGCCGACGCCACACTCGAGGTCGTTAGCAGCACTGCAGCCATCGTCCGGTAAATTAGCGTCTTCACAGTCAGCCTCATTTCAGCCATCGCGGGGGGTGAAAAGCCCTTGCTCGAAATCTCGGGGGACGTCATGCAGTTCGTATCCATACTCAAGGTTGTGACAGTCATGGCAACGGGCACGCTGGTGTCGGGTTGCGTGGTCAGCGCCGTCAAGACGGTTGTCACGGCACCGTTCAAGGTGGCAGGCGCGGTTATCGATGCCGCGACCACCAGCCAGGACGAGGCTGACCTGAAGCGCGGCCGCGCCGCCCGCAAGAACGCCGAGGAGCAAGAAAAGGCCGACCGCAAGGCCCGGAAGCGGGCGAGGGACGACAATTAAGGGCGCGCCGTCGGTCGTTTGCCGCTGGTTGCGATCAGATAGCCGCCGAGGACGACGAGCGGCAGGCTGAGCCATTGCCCCATGTGGAGCCCGGTGCTGGCAGCGAATTCAACCAGCTGTGCATCCGGTTCACGGATGAACTCAACCCCGAACCGTACCACGCCGTAGCCGAACAGGAATGTGCCGGAGAGCAGCCCGGGGCGATACCGCGCGTCGGTCTTGTGGAACATGACCCACAGGATCGCGAACAACAGCGGCCCCTCCAGCATCGCCTCGTACAGCTGGCTGGGATGGCGCGGAAACGGGCCACCGGTTGGGAAAACCACTCCCCACGGCAGGGTGGTTGTTCGTCCCCAAAGCTCGCCATTGATGAAATTGGCGATGCGCACCGAAAGCTCGCCAAACGGAATGCAAAGCGCAACATAATCGGCAAAACGCAGGAGATTGAGCTTGTTGACCCGGCAGAAGCCCCATTCCGCAATCACCACGCCGATCAGGCCGCCATGGAAGCTCATGCCGCCCTCCCAGACCTTCAGGATATCGAGCGGGTTCGCGAGAAATTTTGCCGGTTCGTAAAATATGACATAGCCAAACCGGCCACCGAGGATGATCCCGATTGTGATCCAGGTGATGAAGCTGTCAACATGCCGACGGGCCGCCGGAGCCCCCGGCGAATCGAGCAACCGCAGCAGATACCACCAGCCGCCAAGAATCGCCCCGATATAGGCGACACTATACCAGCGCAGCGCAAACGGGCCGATTTGAACGATGACGGGATCAAGCCCCATCGCTGTATAGCTGAGGGCTGCCTGCATGAATTCGATAGGGTGCGCCATTTTTCCCTTTGCCCGCTGATTTTCATCGCACCATAGAGGGAGCCAATCAGAACACCAACTGGGGAGGGGGTGACCGTGACGGCAAACCTCGAACAATTCCGGACCGAAACACGCGCCTGGCTTGAAGCGAATTGCCCGGAGGAGATGCGCGGCCCGATGACCGCCGAGGGCGACATCCCGTGGGGCGGTCGCCGGTTTGCCTGGACCCCGGCACAGCGGCAATGGCTGGATGCGATGGCAACCAAGGGCTGGACCGTCCCGACCTGGCCGAAGGACTATGGCGGCGGCGGACTCGACGGGCCGCAAGCCAAAATCCTGACCGAAGAAATGCGCCGCCTGAAAGCGCGCCCGCCTGTCCAAAGCTTTGGCATCTGGATGCTTGGGCCGGCGCTGCTGAAATACGGGACGCACGAGCAGAAGCTTGCGCATCTGCCGCCCATTGCCCGCGGCGAGCTGCGCTGGTGCCAGGGCTATTCGGAGCCGGGGGCCGGCTCGGACCTCGCCAACATCAAGACCCGCGCCGACGATCACGGCGATCACTGGATCGTCAATGGCTCCAAGGTCTGGACATCCTACGCCGACGAAGCCGACTGGATTTTCTGTCTGGTCCGCACGGATCCGACAGCGACCAAGCACAATGGCATCTCGTTCGTGCTGTTCGACATGACAACGCCGGGTGTCTCGACCAAGCCGATCAAGCTGATCTCGGGCTATTCGCCGTTCTGCGAGACATTCTTTGACGATGTGAAGGTGCTGAAAGCCAATCTTGTTGGCACGCTCAACCGCGGCTGGGATATCGCCAAATATCTGCTGACCCACGAACGCGAAATGATCGGCGGTATGGACATGGGCGGCGGCGGGCCACAGCTCGGGCAGCTGGCAGGCAAGCTGATTGGCAGCGACAAGGACGGTCGGATCGACGATCCGCTGTTGCGTGGCGACCTAGTGCGCGCCGACATCGATGGCCTTGCGTTCATGTTGACGATGGAACGCGTCAAGGATGAGGCCAAGGCCGGACAAGGCGTCGGCGCGCTGTCATCGATGCTCAAATATTATGGCACCGAACTCAACAAGCGACGGCAGGAACTTTATATGTCGGTGCGTGGGTCGGACGGGCTGCAATGGGAGAGCGAGGCGAGCCGCAACGGCGCCCAGGCCAGGACCTGGCTCAGGAGCCGCGCAAACTCGATCGAGGGCGGTACCAGTGAGGTGCAGCTGAACATCATCGCCAAGCGCGTGCTTGAATTGCCGGGAGCCTGAGACGTGCCATTGGTTCTAACTGACGAACAAGCGATGATCCGCGACAGTGCCGACGGTTTTTTTGCCGAGCATGCGCCGGTGTCCGGTCTGCGGCGCCTGCGCGATGCCCGTGACGAGGTCGGCTTTTCGCGAGAATTGTGGAAGGCGATGGCCGAAATGGGCTTTGCCGGCATTCTGGTCCCCGAAGCGCATGGCGGCGTCGGGCTTGGTCATGTCGCGGCCGGGCTGGTGCAGGAGGCCATCGGGCGTAACCTGTCATCGACGCCGTTCCTGTCGACATCGGTTCTGGCGGTGACAGCGCTTGCGGCAGCGTCGGAGGAGCAGCAGGCCGCGCATTTGCCGCGGATCGCAGCGGGCGACGCGATCATCGCCGTTGCGCTTGAGGAACGGTCGCGCCACGCGCCGTCGTATGTCGAAACCCGCGCGGAAAGTTCCGGCAATGGGTTCAAACTGACCGGCACCAAGAATTTCGTTCTGGATGGTCATGTCGCTGACAAGCTGATCGTTGTCGCCCGCACCTCGGGCGATACCGACAGCAAGGACGGGATGACCTTGTTTCTTGTTGATCCAACGACGGCCGACGTCACCACGGATCGCACGATATTGCTCGACAATCGCAATGCAGCCCAGATCAAACTGGACGGCGTGCAGGTTGACGGAGCCGACGTGATCGGCAGCATTGGGGGGGGCTGGGCGATCATCGAGCGCGTCCTTGATGCGGGGCGGGCCTGTCTTGCTGCCGAAATGCTCGGGGTTTCGACCGAGAGCTTCACGCGAACGGTCGACTATCTCAAGCAGCGCGAGCAATTCGGGCAGAAGATCGGCACGTTCCAGGCCCTCCAGCACCGGGCGGCACATCTGTTCTGCGAGATTGAACTGGTGCGGTCCGCGACGCTGCGCGCGCTCCAGGCGCTCGACGCCGGGGACGCTACCGCGCCGATGTTTGCGTCGCTTGCCAAAGCCAAGGCCGGTGAAGTCGCCAAACTCGCCACCAACGAGGCGGTGCAGATGCACGGCGGCATCGGCATGACCGATGAGTTTGATATTGGCTTTTACATGAAGCGGGCACGCGCTGCGGCAGAAACCTTTGGCGACGCGGCTTTCCACGGTGACCGGCTCGCCAGAATCATGGGGTATTGATGTGCTGACCGAAGCGGACCTGGCGATCGACACCACCATCGCAGCGCTGTGCGCCCCGGGCGGACAGTTCGAGGTCACCAATGTGGACGTCCGCGGTGCATCGCTGCCGGTGTTCAAGAACGCCCCGCCATCGATGCGCGAATACAATGCTTTTTTCGCGATGACGCAGCGCGACAAGGAGTTCGTCGTCTATCGCGACGAACGCTTCACGATGGGCCAGATCTATGATTCCGGCCTTGCCATCGCAGCGGCGGTGCAGGCGCGCTACGGCATCGCCAAGGGTGACCGCGTCGCCATCGCCATGCGAAACTACCCGGAATGGATTTCTGCGTTCATCGGGCTGCTGCATCTTGGGGCGGTCGTGGTGCCGATGAACGCCTGGTGGCAGCCGGAGGAGATGCGATACGGCATCGCCGATTCCGGGGCGAGGCTGATCATCGCCGACGAGGAGCGCGCCCGTCGGCTGCACACGCTGGCGGATTTCCACGTTCCGGTTGTCGCGGTCCGGACCGGCCCCGGCGTTGCCGAGGAGCTTGGCTATGCAACGCTGGAGTCGATTCTCGACGGTGCGCCGGCGGTGCCGTGGCAGCTTGCGGCCATCGGGCCGGAGGATGACGCCACGATCATGTATACCTCGGGTTCGACCGGTAGCCCGAAGGGCGCGGTGTCGACGCACCGGGCGATGGTCCACGGCGCGATGAACTATCTCGTCACCGGCCTTGCGATGTTGCAGCTCCATCAGGAGGCAGGCGGTGAATTGCCAGCGCAGCAGGTGATGCTGCTCAACGTCCCGCTGTTTCACATTACCGGGTCGGTGCCGGTGCTGCTCGTTTCGGTTGCGATCGCGCGCAAGCTGGTGATCATGCACAAATGGGATGCTGGCGAGGCGTTGCGGCTGATCGAGAAGGAAGGCGCAACCTATTTCGTCGGCGTTCCGACCATGTCGCTGGAATTGATGCAGCATCCCGAGCGCGACAAATACGACCTTTCGACGCTGGTCGATATTGCCGGCGGCGGTGCGCCGCGTCCCGCCGACCATGTCGAGCGCCTGATCGCAGCTTTCCCCGGCAAATCACCGGCCATTGGGTACGGCCTGACCGAGACGAACGGCGTCGGCGCTGGCAATCTGCGTGACAATTACCGGCGCAAGCCGTCGTCGACAGGCCGCGCCTCCAGGCCGATGGTCGAGCTGAAAATCGCCGATGACGATGGCCATGAACTGGGCACCGACCAGATTGGCGAAGTCTGCATCCGCAGCTCTGCCTGCGTTCGGGGCTATTGGGGCCGCCCGGAGGCGACCGACGCTGCGTTCAAGGCGGACGGCTGGTTCCATTCGGGCGACCTCGGGCGCATCGACGAGGACGGCTATCTGTTCATCGTTGACCGCAAGAAGGACATCATCATTCGCGGCGGCGAGAATATCTCGTGCCAGGAAGTCGAGGAGGCCATTTATCACCACCCGGCTGTCGCCGAGGCCAGCGTGTTCGGCCTGCCCGACGAACGATTGGGCGAGCTGGTCGGCGCGGTTGTTTATCTGAAGGACACCGAGCAGGTCGAACCTGCGGCGCTGATCGATTTCACCCGGGAAACACTGGCCGCCTTCAAGGTACCGGTCCGGCTTTGGGTGTCGCACGACCCGCTGCCCAAGCTTGGCAGCGCCAAGATCGACAAAGTCATGTTGCGCGCGCAGTATCGCGCCCTGTTTGCGGCCAGTTAGGAGGCAAAAATGTTCACCACCATGCTCGAAGGCACAGCCGACGATTGGGGCCATATTGCGCGGGAGCATATGGTCCACCAGAAATCTGCCGCCGGCCTGCAGATCATGGATTCGATGCGGCGGCTCGAACCGATTGTTGTGGGATTTGCCGCCAATCAGCTGACCCACTGCCTGATGACCGCGACGCTCGCCCGCCGCGACGGGGCGAATGACGAGGAAATCGTCTCAGCCCTGTGTCACGATATCGGCAAGCTGATGAGCATCCCCAACCACGGGGCCATCGCGGCTGAAATCCTGAAGCCCTATGTCAGCGATGACCTGTACCATGCGGTTTATTGGCATCAGGATTTTCAGGGCCGATATTATTACGACAATTTCGGCAAACCGACGACAATGCGTGACCGGTTCCAGGATGAAAGCTGGTTTGCCACCGCCGAGAAACTCGTTGATCGCTGGGACGCGCCGGCGTTCGACCCGAACTTCGACATCGACAGCCTCGAAAGCTTCGAACCCGAGATCATGCGCGTCTTCAGCGCCCCTAAACGGGCGATTTGAGCGGGCGCGCCCGGGTATGGTCGCAATCCACGCCCGCCAGCTTCCTGAAGGCGCTTTGCTCGATGCCTACCGACAGGCGGGCACCTACACGGATTGCTGGACCACAGACGTTGCCCATCCCGTGGCGTTGGCCGACCTGGTAACGGCTTTCTACACGACGCCATTATTCAAAATTGAGCGCGCGATCCTGAGATGGGCCGTGCGCAAACCCTCAGGGGATGCGCAGGTCACGGCGCTGGCCGCCGGAACGATCGACACTTTCGCCGCCTGGCACGTCGAGGCACGCGCTCCGGAGCAATTGCTGATGTGCGATTTTCGCGGGCGCACCCGGTCGTGGCTGATGGTCAGCCCGGGCCAGTCGGCGTCGGGGCCGATGACGCGCCTTTATTTTGGATCGGCCGTCGTCCCGGTCGCCAATTGGCAGACTGGCCGGCTGGAACTTGGCGGGACATTCACCGCGCTTCTTGGCATCCATAAAATTTATTCGATATTGCTGCTCCGTGCCGCTGCTGCGGGCCTGAACCGTCGCGCGCGCGCCAGATAAATGTCGTTGATGCCAGTCGTCATCGCCGAGTTCGACCGTGACGGCCCCGGTATCAGCCGCCCTGAATTTCTGTGAGGGTGACGCTGTCGCCTGCTTGATCCACTATCCGTATCATGTCCGTGTTCGACGCCCGTCCGTTCATTCCGCCGCCCGGCGTTGCCGACTTGCGCGACCAGATTCGCACCTTCCTTGCGGTGTATGCGCCACCCGCCGATCCAGTCCACCGCGCCAACTGCTGGGCGGTGTCGGACCCGGACTTTTCCCGGAAGCTCGGCGCGGCGGGCTATGTCGGGATGATCTGGCCGGCTCGCTACGGCGGCCATGATCGCCACCCGCTCGAACGGTATGTTGTGCTGGAGGAATTGCTGGCAGCCGGGGC
>JAYVLC010000231.1:0-4447 GCA_043759675.1 Sphingosinicellaceae bacterium | reverse complement strand
GGAGCGCGACAAATTCCTGTCGGCGGCTGAGGCCAAGGCCTTCGGCCTGATCGACGAGGTGATGGACAAGCGGCCGACGCCGATCGAAGGCGAGATTGCCAAGGCCGCCTAGGCTGGCCGACTGTGTTGCCGGTCGTTAATGGTCAGGCAGGGACAGGTCGTATATGATATGCGTATGACAGACGGTAGTTGTCGTCTGTCGAACCGCAGTTGCCCCGTGGCGCGGACGCGTTAAGATGGGGGAAGGACGAACCGGCCGCCGCGCCGGGGAAGGGTAGAGATGACGAAACTTAGCGGCCCCGATTCGAAGAACACGCTGTATTGCTCCTTTTGCGGCAAGAGCCAGCATGAGGTCCGCAAGCTGATTGCGGGTCCAACCGTGTTCATTTGCGATGAGTGTGTTGAGCTGTGCAACGACATCATCCGCGAGGAAACCAAGACTGCGCTGGTCAAAAAGTCGGGCGACGTGCCGACGCCGCGCGAAATCTGCAAGGTCCTCGATGACTATGTGATCGGCCAGTATCACGCCAAGCGGGTGCTCTCGGTCGCGGTGCACAATCATTACAAGCGGCTCAACCACGGTGCCAAGGGGGCCGAGGTCGAACTGGCCAAGTCGAACATCCTGCTGGTTGGCCCAACCGGCTGCGGCAAGACCCTGCTGGCCCAGACGCTGGCGCGTATTCTCGATGTGCCGTTTACGATGGCCGATGCGACGACGCTGACCGAGGCGGGCTATGTTGGCGAGGATGTCGAGAACATCATCCTGAAGCTGCTGCAGGCGAGCGATTATAACGTCGAGCGGGCGCAGCGCGGCATCGTTTACATCGACGAAATCGACAAGATCAGCCGCAAGGCCGACAATCCGTCGATCACCCGCGATGTGTCGGGCGAAGGTGTCCAGCAGGCGCTGCTGAAGATCATGGAAGGCACGACGGCGTCCGTGCCGCCGCAGGGTGGGCGCAAGCATCCGCAGCAGGAGTTCCTGCAGGTTGATACCACCAACATCCTGTTCATTTGTGGCGGGGCGTTTGGCGGGCTGGAAAAGATCATTGCCGACCGGTTGCAGGGAAAGTCCATCGGCTTTGGCGCGTTTGTCGCCGCCCCTGAGGAACGGCGCACCGGTGAAGTGCTGCGCCACTGCGAGCCCGAGGACCTGCTGAAGTTCGGCCTGATCCCGGAATTCGTCGGGCGACTTCCGGTGATCGCGACGCTTGAGGACCTGGATGAGCCCGCGCTGATCAAGATTCTGGTCGAGCCAAAGAACGCGCTGATCAAGCAATATGCCAAGCTGTTCGACATGGAAGGCGTCAAGCTGACCTTTGCCGAGGATGCCCAGTCGGCGATTGCCAAGCGGGCCATCGAGCGCAAGACCGGCGCGCGCGGCCTGCGATCGATCATGGAATCGATCCTGCTCGACACGATGTTTGACCTGCCCAGCATGGAAGGCGTCGATGAGATCGTCATCGACAAGGATGTCGTCGGCGGCAAGAAAGAGCCGATCCGGGTGTTCAGCGAACAGCAGGAAGCGGTCGGCACGGCGGCTTGATGACTTGCGCAGGCGGCAGGTAAGACGTATCTTACCGGAATGAACGCCATTACACGCATGTCCAGCAAGGGCCAGGTGGTCATTCCGAATGAGTTGCGCTCGGCTCTGGACTGGGTGCCGGGGACCGAACTCGAATTCGTTCGGCGACCCGGTGGCGTGTTTCTCAAGGCCGTGGGCGCGGCAAGGCCAAAAATTTCATGGGACGAGTTTCGGCATCTAGTTCCGCCCCACAAAGGTCCGCCGCTGACACTTGACGATATGGATGCAGCTGTTGAGCGCCTCGCGGCACGGCAGCTTTGAGGTACATCGACACCAATATCGTCGTCCGCCTGATCACCGAAGACGATGAGCGCCAGTTCGGGATTGCCCGGCGCGAACTCGACCTTGGCGATCTCGTGCTCTCCCTGGCGGTCATTGTTGAAACCGAGTGGGTTTTGCGGGGCGGCTATCGGTGGACGCGCAGGGTGATCAATCAGGCGCTTCGCGCGTTTACGAGCCTTGGTGCCATCCACATCGAGGACGAGGCTGGGCTATCCGCGATCCTTGATGACCACGAGCATGGAATGGACCTGGCGGACGCGCTCCACCTCCTCGATGCGCAGCGGGGCAGAGCCGAGGCCTTTCTCACGTTTGATAGTGACCTGGCCAGGCGCGCCCACAGTAGTGAACTGACTGTCACGCTGCTGCGGTAACCACCCCTTCGTGCGCCAATAGCCACCGTTTGTGCGTCAGGCCTCCGGAACCATCAATGTTGCCTCTGTGCGAGACGGAATGCGGGCGCATGGCCAACCGAGTGCTTGCAAGCTGGGATTGCAAAAGATAGCATATCAAAAGTTGATCAGCGTTCTGGCCTTATATATCTGATAAATGGGGGGTTTCCCGTATGAATGTTTCTTTTTCGAATGGCTTTGGAACTGTTTCTGGTGAGCGCATTGCTTTCAATGTCAAGAAAGGCATGTTCTCAGGAACAATTCTTGAGGAATTCGCTGTAAAGCACGTCACTTCTGTTCGTGTGGAAACTACCCGGATGGTGGGTCTTGGTGTGCTGGCTGCCATTGTGGCCCTGATCGGTCTCAGTATCGGAGACGGCGGGATTCTTATTGGAGGGATTGCGGGTGCCGTAGCGGTTTATCTTCTCATTGGGTTTCCTGCGGTCAGCATTAACACGGCAGGCGGGGAGCGGCGTGTTTCGGTCGGGTCCCCATTTCAGCGCGCGGAGGCCGAGGAGTATGCTTCTGCCGTTCGAAAGGCTCTGTTCAATGAATGAGTGCTGACCAGAATTGTTCGTGTTTCGCTCCGATCAGCACCATGGGTAACCGTGTGAAGGGCGCGCGACGTTCAACCATAAGACGATTCTGAAACCTTGCTGTCGGGTTACCAACCGACCACCCCCTCGTGCGCCAGCAGCCAGCGTTTGCGGTCGATGCCGCCGGCGTAACCGGTGAGTGTTCCGTTCGCACCGATGACGCGGTGGCAGGGGACGACGATGCCGATCGGGTTGGCACCGTTGGCGAGGCCGACGGCGCGGCTGGCACCGGGTTTCCCGAGCATTGCGGCGAGGGCGCCGTAGCTGCGGGTCTCCCCTGCCGGGATACGGCGCAGCGCAGCCCAGACGCTGCGCTGAAACGCGGTGCCAGCAGTTGCGACGGGGACCTGGTCGAGCGCCTCGTGGTGGCCGGACAGATAGGCGGTGAGCGCGGCGCGGATCGGGGCAGGTGCGTTGCCGTCAGTCAGCCTGAACGCGCCATAGTGGCGTCCCAGCAGCGTTCGCATCCGGTGTTCGTAATCGGCGAAATCCAGCGCGCGCAGGCACCCGCTATCGTCACAGACCAGCAGCAACGTGCCGACAGCGGATTCCATCCGGTCAAGTATGAGGTGCATCGCCGGTCCTTTTTTGGGTCGGGGCGGCGGAATCGCTCGCCCACAGGTGAAGGGCTGCATAAGCGCGCCAGGGCCGCCAGCTTTCAGCCCGAGCGGTGAGTTCGTCGGCGGTCGGGCGTTGTCCGTCGGCTGTCAGCGCGCGGAGCAGGCCGACATCGCCGGTCGGCATCGCATCGCTCTCGCGAAGCGCGCGCATGGCAATGTAGTTGGCGGTCCATGGGCCAATGCCGGGCAGGCCGCAGAGCGTGGTAATCGCGGTATCAAGGTCTTGTCGCGCATCAAACAGCCGGGGATCGGTGACGACAGCACGGGCGAGAGCGACGACCGCATCGCCGCGAGCCTGCGGCATCCCGAGGGACGCGACGTCGGCGGTGCTGAGCCGTGCGGGGGAGGGGAACACGCTACGCCCGCTATCGGTCGTGGTGCCCCAGCGCGTCGCCAAGCGTCCAATCAGCTTCGTTGCAGCGCCAACGCTGATCTGCTGGCCGAGAATGGCGCGGACGCCGAGCTCGAACCCGTCCCAGGCACCGGGTACGCGCAGGCCCGGGCGGGCGGCGACCAGCGGCGCCAGCACCGGGTCAGCTGATAGGTGGCTACCGATGGCCGACGGGTCGGCGGCTAGGTCAAACAGGCGGCGGATGCGGGCGATGATGACGGGCAGGGCCGTTGGTCGCGGAAAGTCGATGGTGGCGCGCACGGCACTGCGGGCGGGGTCATGGCCGACCTCAATGGTGCCGGTCGCGCCGTCGAGGGCGATCGTCCGGCCATAGCGGCCATCCTCCACCCATTCAACGCCGGGGATGGCGCGACCGGCGAAGAATGCGAGCAGGCCGTCCCAATCGAAGGGCGCGCGGTAGGGCAACAGCAGGCTGAAGGCGGCACCGTCGGCCTGATCCGCGCCCTGCAACCGTCGCAACTCGCGCGGGGGGCGGCGATAAAGCGCCTGGAATGTCTCGTTAAAGCGCCGGACACTGCCAAAGCCGCTGGCGAGCGCAACCTCGGTCATTGGCAGCCGGGTTT
>JAYVLC010000230.1:0-1699 GCA_043759675.1 Sphingosinicellaceae bacterium | reverse complement strand
ACCTTGTCGAGCTCCTCATAGGCCCGAATTGCCTTGGGATAATCGTTGCGCTGCAACGCGATCGCACCGAGGTTCCGATAATATTTCGGGACTTCGGTTGCCGCGACCTTCCCGCTCGACAGCGCGACTTCAAGCCCCTTTTCAAGCAGCAGATTGTCTTTGGTGGCAAGCCCGAGGTTAATTGTGGTCTGGCCAACGGCCAGAATGTCGTCCGCCGTCACTTTGGCAGCGTCGGCGAGTTGCAGCTGCGCCGCTGTACCAACCAGATCACCGGCGGCCTGCGCCTTTTGCGCCGCGATCAGCGCGATCTGGACCGCCTTGGTATATTGCGGTCCGGCCGGAAGCTTTGCCTCCTTCTTGGCTGCTGCGGCCGGGGTCGCCACGACCAGCCCCATCGTCGAAACACCGATCATCAGGGCGGCGGTCATTGCAGCACGCATTTTGGTCTTCATGGTCCAGTCTCCCGCTCGGAATCCGATGTTTCGTTGGCCGTGCAACTGACGTTGCCAGGGCATTCCACCGCCTTGTCGCAAACTGGCGCATGGCGTCAAGGAGATCGC
This sequence comes from Sphingosinicellaceae bacterium, assembly GCA_043759675.1. Taxonomy (GTDB): domain Bacteria; phylum Pseudomonadota; class Alphaproteobacteria; order Sphingomonadales; family Sphingomonadaceae; genus JADCGM01. Next base: position 1,139 of record JAYVLC010000230.1, on the reverse strand, counting down.
ACCGCCTGGCGGTTGGCCACGCATGACCGGCTGCTTTGACGACAGGGTTCGGTGGGCGGTATGGACGATTGCAATGTTGACCCTCCTCTCCCCTGCAAAAACCCTTGATCTGGGGTCGGCGGTGCCAGATCAAGCGCCGACCCAACCGCAATTCCTCGATCGCGCGGTCCGGCTTGCAAAGGCAGCAGCCAAGCTCAAGCCATCCAAGATCAAGCAATTGATGCATGTTTCCGATGCCCTTTCGCAACTCAATGCAGCCCGGTTCAAGGCGTTCGAAGTGCCATTTACGCCGGAAAACGCCCGCCCCGCGATCCGGACGTTTGCCGGTGATGTCTATATCGGGTTCAACGGCGCAACGCTTGACGCCGGGGGTCTTGCCTTTGCCCAACGCCATCTCCGGATATTATCGGGACTTTATGGTGTGCTCAGGCCGCTCGACCTGATGCAGCCCTATCGGATGGAGATGAAGACCAAATTCGGGGTGGGCAAGGCCAGGACACTCTATGAATTCTGGGGCGCACGAATCGCGGAGACCCTCGCGACCGACCTCGCCGACCATGACGACACGACGCTGATCAATCTCGCCAGCAACGAATATTTCGCTGCGGTGAAAACGGCGCGACTCCCCGGCGCGGTCCTGACGCCGGTGTTTCGCGAATGGCGCGGCGGTTCCCTCAAATTCAACAGCTTTGCCGCCAAGCGCGCCCGGGGCAGCATGGCGCGGTTCATCTGCGACAACCGGATCGACCGCCCCGAAGGTCTGCGAGACTTTGCCAAAGACGGCTACCGGTTTGAGCCTTCGCTGTCGGACGCGGGGCAGTTCAGCTTCGTGCGGGATGCTGCAGGAGAGGCGTGATGCGACGTTTGGGCGGTTTGCTGGTTGGAGTGCTGATCATCCTGATCGCCATCGTCGGCATCAACACGGCGCGGTTCAAACCAGTTGCCCAGCCCGATCTGCCGCCCATCACCGTCCGGGATGATCCAGCCGCCGTTGCGCGACTCGCAGAGGCAATTCGCATTCCGACGGTTTCGCAGGAAAGCGGAGCAGCCAATGCCGCAACGCTTGGTGCGCTGCACAGTTTGCTGACGCGCAGCTTCCCGTTGGTGCATTCGCGACTGACCCTGGAGAAAGTCGCCGG
>JAYVLC010000229.1:0-13791 GCA_043759675.1 Sphingosinicellaceae bacterium | reverse complement strand
CGAAGCTCCCCGCCCTTGTAGTCACAGACCAGCAGGTCAACCGGCCCGCCTTTGGCCTGGGCTTGGAGCGTCATTTGCCCCTCATCGGGCCGCAGCGTCGAGCCAACAAGGGCGGTCAGAACCAGCGCTTCGGCGAGCAGGCCCGCGAGGACGGGCGGATATTCGTGCGCCGCAAGAATGGTGTCCAGTGCGGTGCCCAGCCGCAGCACTCGGCCACGCGCATGCCGCCCCGGAACCGTGAACCCAAGGACGATATCGCTGGTCATCCAATCTTGTTCAGGCACCAGAGCAATATGGCTTTTTGCGCATGTAGCCGGTTTTCCGCTTCGTCCCACACTGCGGATTGTGCGCCGTCCATGACCCCGTCGACAACTTCCTCGCCGCGGTGGGCTGGCAGGCAGTGCAGGAATATGGCGGACGGATCGGCTCCCGCCATCAGGGCAGGGGTGACCTGATAGGGCATCAGGGCCTTCAGCTTCGCAGGGCTGCTGGTCTGCCCCATCGAAACCCAGGTGTCGGTGACCACGACATCCGCCCCGGCCACCGCATCGGCGGCTTTGCGCATCAGGTCGATCTCGCCGCCACGCGCAGCGGCGAGCGCGACAATCGCCTGATCGGGATCATAGCCGTGCGGGGTCGCAACGCGGACCTCAAAGCTCATCAGGCTGGCGGCTTCGATGATCGAGTGCAGCACATTATTGCCATCGCCAAGCCAGGCCCAGCGGGTACCAGCAACCGGGCGGCCGAGCCGCTCCTCGACCGTCATCATGTCGGCGACGATCTGGCACGGGTGCGACAGGTCGGTCAGGCCGTTGATGACGGGGACGGTGGCGAAATTGGCGAGGTCCTGCACCGTCTGGTGCGCGGCGCAGCGCAGCATCATCGCATCGACATAGCGTGACATCACCCGCGCGGTGTCGGCGACCGTCTCGCCCCGACCCAATTGCATATCGGTGGCCGACAGCACCATGTTCGATCCGCCAAGCTGGCGCATCGCCATGTCGAACGACACCCGGGTCCGGGTTGACGGCTTTTCAAAGATCGACGCCAGCGTATGCCCGGCCAGCGGGGCATCGGCATCGGCGGCCCCTTTGGGCAGTCCGCGACGCCGCGCCTTTCGGGCATGGGCCTCGTCGAGGATCGCCCGCAGCCCCTCGCGTCCGCCGGTCGCGAGGTCGAGGAAGTGGCGGGTCACTTCAGGCTGCCTGTGGCGGGGTATAGGCCGCCGCCGCTGCAGACAATTTCTCGACGCATTCGCGGATTTCGGTCTCGCCGATATTGAGCGGCGGCAGGATGCGCATGACATTGCCGCCCGCCGCGACGGTCAGGATGCCGTGGTGACGCGCAAAATTGACAAAGGCCCGGCTGTCGGACTTCATCTTGACGCCCATCATCAGGCCCATGCCGACGACGCCTTCGAACAAATCATCATGGTTCGGGATCATCTGCTCAAGGGCACCTCGTAGTCGTTCGGCGGTCTGCGTGACCTGCGCGAGGAATGCGGGTTCCGCGACAACATCAAGCACGGCTTCGCAGGCTGCCATCGCCAGCGGGTTGCCGCCGAAGGTCGATCCATGGGTGCCGGCAACCATCCCCGACGCTGCATGTTCGGTGGCGAGGCACGCCCCAACCGGAAAGCCGCCGCCAATGCCCTTGGCGATGGCCATGATGTCAGGGGTCACGCCCATCTGCTCATGGGCGAACAGGGTGCCGGTCCGCGCGACGCCGCACTGGACCTCGTCAAAGATCAGCAACCCGCCATGCGCGTCGGCGAGCTTGCGCAGGCCTTGCAGGAATTCTGGCGTTGCCGGACGAACGCCGCCTTCGCCCTGGATTGGCTCGATCAGGAAGCCGGCAAAATCATCGCCAATGGTGGCTTCGGCAGCGGCAAGGTCGGCGAACGGCAGCACGGTGAACCAGTCCGGCAGTGGTTCGAAGCCCGAGCGCAATTTCTCCTGATCGGTCGCAGCAATGGTCGCCAGTGTCCGGCCGTGGAAGGCGTTGGAAAAGGTCAGGATGCGGTGCCGCTGCGGATTGCCCGCCGCATGATGGTGGCGAAAGCAGGTCTTGATCGCACATTCGAGCGCCTCTGCGCCTGAGTTGGCAAAGAACACCGTATCGGCAAAGGTCAGCGCCACCAGCCGCTCGGCCAGATGCCGTTGCTGCGGCGAGCCGTAGAGGTTCGACGTATGCATCAGCATCGCGGCCTGTTTCTGGATCGCCTGCGTCAGATGCGGGTGGCCATGGCCAAGGATGTTGACGGCAATGCCGCTGGCGAAATCCAGCCATTTCTTGCCCGCCGCATCGAACAGGTAACTGCCCTCGCCGCGCACCGGCTCAACTTCGCAGCGGGGGTACACCGGCATCAGGGGCGTAATCGTCATCGCATCGGCCTTTCGCATCGCCAACGGAAAAAGGCGGCCCGGCCGGACCGCCTTTTAGGTTTTGTGGCGATTGCCGCCAAAGGGGGAGAAAGTCAATTGGGGAGGGCGAATGTGCCTGGCCGCCCACCCACCTGCCACCCCAGCCAACGCCCTGTCATCCGTCGCCCCATCCTGTCATCCCGGCCTTGAGCCGGAACCCAGCGAAGCGAAAAACGCGCGCGGTAGCGCGCCGCACGCTGCCGCGCGCAGTCTTGTCGGGCTGGGTCCCGGCTCAAGGCCGGGATGACAGGGTTGGGGATGCCCTGAAAAGCATGCAGCGCACTTTGGGCAGGTGCGCGCGACAGCAAAATGCCCGCCAGAGCCTCCAGAAAGCTCGCACAGAGTGTTCTTGGTATGTTCTGGTGGTATGGTATGTCCCGACCCGGTTTCCGCGCTCTACGGTGCCTTTCCGGGGCTCTACGGCGATTTCGCTATTGCGGTGGATGCTCAGCCGAGTTCGGCGCAGAATTCCGCCGGAGTCATGATGCGTGTCGAACCTATCCTTCGCCGTTTGAGGAGTCCTGCGCGGCTGTCACCTGTCACCAGCACGTCCGCGGCCCCGGCCGCCGCCATTGCAACGCCGCGTCGACGATGGCAGCCATGTCCTGCTCAGCAACGTCGCGGTTGGCCACTTTGGCTTCTGCTGCGGACAAATCGTAAACTTTCTCGCGCACTGCTTCCTCGATGAAGCGCGACAAATCTCCCTTGCGGCCGCCCCTGCCAGCAAGGAACACCCGCACCGAGCGATCAGTATCGGGCGACACGGCGACATTCCAGCGGATCGAGGCCATTCGGGACTCCTTCAGAAGATAGGCGCATATACACCGATCTATTGGAGAAGTCAGCCCTCCTCATCCGGATGATGCCGCGTCGCCGCTGCGATTAGCCCGGCGGCGATTTCGCCCGAGCGCTGATCAGGCTTTCAGGCGCCAACCGGTCCGCAGCACCCAGTAGCAGAGCGTCCAGAGCACCGCGTTGATCGTCAGCAGGAACAGCGCGCCGCCCAGCAGATCGCCGTCGGTCGCACCGATGAAGCCATACCGGAAGCCGCTGATGACGGCGTGGAACGGGTTGAAGCGGCTGAGATCCTGCCAGACGCCGCTCAGGCGGTCGATGGTGTAGAAGGTGCCGCTGAGCAGTGACAATGGCTGGACAAGGAAATTGGTAACGGCGGCGGCATGATCAAATTTGTCGGCCCAGATGCCGGTCAAAATTCCCATCAGCCCAAGCATCAGCGCGCCCATCGTGCCGAAATAAATCACCGCCCACAGGTGGGCTGCGCCGACATGGACATTGGGCCAGACCAGCATGGCGATCCAGACCGCGCCGCCGACCAGCCAGGCACGGGTCACTGCCCCGGCGGCGTAGGACAGCAGCAGCTCCCCCGATGACAATGGCGGCATCAGATTGTCGATGATCGTGCCCTGCAGCTTACCGATCAGGATCGACGACGAACTGTTGGCAAAGGCGTTCTGCACCATCGCCATGACGATCAGGCCGGGCGCGAGGAAATCATTGAACGGGACGCCGAGTACGGTGCGGGTGCCGCCGCGCCCGCCGAGCGCCAGCGTAAAGATCGCCAGAAACAGCATGGTGGTGATGGCAGGTGCCCAGACAGTTTGCAGCTGCACCTTGAAGAAACGGCGAACTTCCTTCACATAGAGCGTCGCCAATCCGCGCCAGTTGACGAAGGGGATGATAACCACCCCCGGTTCGGCGCGGCCGAAGCCAATTTTCCCGTCGGTCATGGCGCTGCGGATAGTCTGTCGGTGATCGCGCCGCAAGCCGCAGTGCAGACCGCCTTTGTTGACTGGACCTGCCTGATGTCGTGGACCGACGAACGTATCGATACCCTGAAGGCCCTCTGGGAGAGCGGACTGACCGCGAGCCAGATCGCCGAGAAACTGGGCGGCGGCATCAGTCGCAACGCCGTGATCGGCAAGGCGCACCGGCTTGAGTTGAAGTCTCGGCCGTCGCCGGTCAAGGCGGGCGACGATTCGGCGACGCCTGCCGCGCCCGCTGCTGCCAAGGCTGCCCCGAAGGCAGCTGCGACCACGCCCGGCACGCCGACCGCAGCGAAGCCCGCGCCTGAAATTGCTCGACCGCGGATCGCTCCGCGCCCGCCTGTTGCACCGGTGAAGTCAGGCAAGACGACGCTGCTCGATCTCAGCGACAAGGTCTGCAAATGGCCGATCGGCCATCCGGGTGAGGCGAATTTCCATTTCTGCGGGAAGCCGTCGAATCCGAGCTTTCCCTATTGCCTCGACCATTGCGCGCAGGCCTATCAGGCCCAGCTGCCGCGGCGGGATCGTCCCGGCGGCGGCCGCCCGTTCCCCGGCCCGCCGGGTGTGCGGATTCGTTAGTCAGCGGCCCTTGGGCACGACATCGAAGGCGACGGTCAGCCGCTCGCCGTCGTCGAATGGCACGGTGCCGTGCCACATCGTTGACGGGAAAAGCACCAATCGACCGGGCTTTGGCTCGATGATGTGCTGGGGTGGCAGGTTCAGCCCAAGCTCGACCGAGGGTTGGCCAAGCGTCAGCCACCCGGCAGGGTTCGCCGCGTCACCAAGGCTTGGCGGGAGCGCCACATAGAAGGCCGAGCTGATCCAGCCATCGCCGTGAAAATGGTTGATGTGGAAACCCTGCGACGTGAGCCTGACCGACCAGGACCCCTTGATCCGGAAGCCATCACGGTGTTCGCGCAGCGTCGGGTGGACCGGGTCGATTGGCGGCAGATTGGCGATATAGTCGCCAACGGCACCCTCGAGCCCGCGGCGCAATTGCCCGAGCACCGGATCGCTTCTGAGCAGCAAATGGCCGTCGGTCTGGGTACCGCCGCGTAAGGACTGGTCGAAGGGGGCGGTGTTGGTGACGTGCAATTGGCGCAAGCGGGTGGCCAGCGCATCGAGGTCCAGACCCTCGATGTCGATGACCGCAATCATCCTTGGATCGTCGAGCCAGTCGGCGCGCCGGTCACCGACGAGGCGCCAGGCGGTGGCCAGATGGGCCCACAGCGACCGGTCGTCATGGGCCGAGACCATGTGTTCGCCGTGACGTACTGCGGCCTCAAATTGCTGTGAACGCAGCAAGAACCGCATCCGCGACAGTTCGAAATTGGCGTCGCCGGTATCGGCAATCCGGGCAAATAGCGGGGCCGCCCTGTCGAGATCGCCGCTTTCGGCGGCTGCGATGGCTTCAAACCGCCGGGCCATGTCGGCAGCCTCGGGGCGAACCTCGAACCGCGCGCGATCCCGGTCAGCGAGCGCGATGGCGTCGGCGTTCCGGCCGGCCCGCTGCAGCGTCGCGAGATGGGCCAGCCGGAGTTCAACTTCGTCCGGCAACACGGCCAGCGCTTCGTCGAAGCTGCGGGTTGATCGGGCACCCTCGCCGACCTGCCAGCGTAACTGCGACAAGGTCAGATGGCCGATCTGCCAGGCCGGAGCGCCGCGCACCAACCCGGCGAGGTAGTCGACAGCCGCGCCGGGATCACGCCGGAACAGGAAGGCGGCGCGTTCAAGCGCCAGTTCGGGATCGCCCGGCCGGAGTTGCGATGCCCGGTCGAGGAAGGGCATAGCATCAGCGCCCCGCGCCGCCTCGACAACTGCCCGGGCTTGCACGATTCCAGCGTCGGTCGGCGCCAGCGCATCGGCCGTCGCCAGCGCCTCGGCGGCGGCTTCGAGGTCACCACCATCGCGCAGATGCGCGCCGAGCGCCTGCCAAGACTTGGCGGATTTTGGTGCAAGGGTGGTCGCGCGCTGCAAAGCCACCAACCCTTCTTCATAGTGCGCCAAACCGGCGGTGAGGCCGAGATTGACCAGCGCATCGACAAAGTCAGGGGCGATCACCAAGGCGCGGCGATATTCGTCCATCGCCATATCGGTCTGCTGCATCTTGCCGGCAAAATTGCCGAAATTGTTGGCAAGCTGCGGGTCCTGCGGGAGCAAGGCGACCGCCTCGGTAAAGCGGTCAACGGCTTCGACCAGATCACCTGTCTGGTCGGCGACGACCGCCAGCAGATGATGCGCCGCGCCCATCGACGGGTCAGCCTCGACAGCGCGCAATCCCCAAGTGCGCGCCCCTGTCAGATCGCCGCGCTGGAACGCCGCGGTCGCAGCGGCGAAATCGGCAACCGAGTTGGGTTTACTTGACACAATGTGTCTTAGGCTGGGAGACGATTCAGTTCAACGTCGCGCTGCAAATTACAGATGCAGGGCGTCGCTGATATCCCGCTGGATCGCGCGCGACCAAGACAGGTCTTCGTCGGCATCACCGGCATGCGTCAGAACGATGATGACGATATCCTGGTCTGGATAGGCATAGATTAGCGAATTCGCCCCAAAATCATCGTTGCCGCGCGTGAATATGAATGGATTCCCCGCAACTGTCCGACCGAGGAACCAGCCGAGACCTGTCTGACCCTCCGTGATCTGGGCGGCAGGCGCGAACAGGGCGCGCACAGATGACGGTCGCAAGACTCTTCCAGTCTGGAGAGCTCGATACCAGCGAAACAGGTCAGTCGCGCTTGAGAAGACATTGTGGCCGCCCCAAGCTTTCACCCGGAGCCGTAGCGGCAGCTCACCGTTGACCGGGCTGACAAGCGCGGCTTCCGGGGTCCCGGAAAAGCCGGTAGCGACGAGGCCAGCGCGGCCCCAAAGGCGGCGGACATAGCGGTCATATTCCTGCCCTGAGGCGACCTCGATGATTGCCGCTGCCAATGCATAATTTGCGTTCGAATAGCTGAAGGTGCCGCCGGGAGGTGCCTTGACGGGTTCGGAGAACATTGCTGCCACTGCTTCGGATCTGCCTCTGGCACCCTCGAAGCTATAGCTTTGGGCCAGCCCTGATGTGTGGGCCAGCAATTGGCGGATTGTGATTGCAGCCTTGTCGGGGGGCGCATCCGGAAAAAATCGATCCAGTCGGTCATCAAGGCGCAGTCGTCGGGCCTCAACAAGGCTGAGGATCGCAGCGCTGGTGAACTGCTTTGCGCCGGACGCGATCCAGAACGGACTTTCGCGCCTGATCTTCACACCTGCAAGCGACCCGGCACCTCTGAAGACGATGGGCTGGCCGCCCATGGCAATCAGCACAACCCCCGAGAACCCGCGCGCGACCTGCTGCTCAATGACCCTGTCCAAGTTATGCCCCGATATGCGGACCGACGTTGCACCTTCCACTCGGGTGGTCGCAACAGCCATGGCCAGCACCGTGAGCATTGCCCTGCCTAAGCTCCGCCAGTTCTTGGACCGATCATTTTGGCTCATCGACACCTCCTAAATACGCACTTTCACATAGCGTCCCGGGGCGTCCTCGATGGCGTTTTTGGGCGTACGGGCCGCGACCGTCTCGCCTGATTGTGGGGCCAGCCAGCTGATCCAGTCCGGCCACCAGCTGCCCTTGTGCTCGGTCGCACCGGCCTGAAACGCCGCCAGCGTGTCCGGCAGCGCGTCGTTGGTCCAATGCTGATATTTGCCAAGCGACGGCGGGTTGACGACGCCGGCAATATGGCCCGAGCCGGCCAGCACGAACCGCATCGGCCCCTTGAAATATTGGGTCAGTTTGAACACCGAGGCCAGCGGCGCGATATGGTCTTCCTTGCCCGCCTGAATATACGTCGGAGTCATCACCGTCGTCAGATCAATCGGTGTCCCGAGCACCGAAATGTCGCCGGGCTGCACCAGTTTATTGTCGCGGTACAGATCGGCGAGATAGGCGCGATGCCATTTGGCGGGCACGTTGGTTGCGTCGGAATTCCAGTACAGCAGGTCAAACGGCACATAATCCTTGCCAAGCAGGTAATTGTTGACGACATAGCTCCAGATCAAATCGTTCGAGCGCAGCATGTTGAACGTGGTCGCCATGCTGCGGCCATCGAGATAGCCTTTGTCGCCAGCCATGGTTTCGATGGTTGCAAGCTGCGGATCGTCGATGAACAATTTCAGATCGCCCGCATCCTCGAAATCGACCTGCGCGGTGAAGAAGGTAGCCGTGGCAACTTTGTCGGCGTCGCCGTTGGCCGCCATCAGCGCCAGCACCGCGGCCAGGGTCGTTCCCGCCACGCAATAGCCAATCGTGTGAACCGACGGCACATCGCAGATTTGCCGCACCGTCTCGATGGCGGTCAGGAACCCCTCCTCGACATAAGTGTCGAGGACGACATCACCAAAACTCGCGTCGGCATTGGCCCAGGATACCACGAACACCGTCAGCCCCTGTTCGACCGCCCAGCGAATGAAGCTTTTTTCGGCGGTGAGGTCGAGGATGTAGAATTTGTTGATCCACGGCGGGAAGATGACCAGCGGCGTTGTCGCCACGGTTGCCGTGGTCGGGCTGTACTGGATCAGCTGAAACAGCCGGTTTTCAAACACCACCTTGCCCGGCGTCGCGGCCACATTGCGCCCGACCTCGAATGCCGACTCATCGACCATGGTCATCCGCCCGCGCTCAAGGTCGCCAAGCAGGTGCTCCAGCCCCCTGGCAAGATTTTCGCCGCCGGATTCAACCGTCGCCTTCATAACGTCGGGGTTGGTCAGCGCAAAGTTGGACGGGCTCATCGCGTCGACAAACTGCTTGGCGTAAAACAGCGCCTTGCCTTTTTCATGGGGATCAAGGCCATCGAGCGTGCCCATGCTTTCGAGCAGGTGCTGCGAGGCGATCAGATAGGATTGGCGCAGGAAGTCGAATGCCGGATTCTCGGTCCAGCCAAGGCTGGCAAAGCGGCGGTCCCTGGTCCCGGCGGCAGGGCCTTCATCCGGCTTGCCGCCAAGAAATGCCTGCCACAGTTTGACGCTGTCCTGCCAGAAGGCGGTCTGCGCCGCGATCAGCCGCGACGGGTCGGCCATCGCTGCTGTTGCGGCGGCCTGCCATGACGCCATGATCCCGAACGGATCATCGCCGAGCGAGCCTTGGGACGCCGTCAATTTTTCCATCATCAGTTGCTGGGCGCGGCCCATCAGGTCCGACCAGCGCTGGAATTGTTCGAGCGGTTGCGGATCAGTTGCTTCGATTTCGACCATCTGCCCCTCGCCAATCTGCCAGTACGCCGGTTATAGCGGCCTGTGCGTGAAAGCGCATAGCCACACTCGAAAGTTTCAACCGATGCCCGAAGAATTCTACCGTGTCCGCCGCCTGCCACCCTATGTCATCGCCGAAGTCAATGCGATGCGGGCCGCAGCACGAGCGCGCGGGGAGGACATCATTGACCTTGGCATGGGCAATCCGGATCAGCCGCCACCCCCACATGTCATCGCCAAACTCATCGAGGTCGCCTCAAAGCCTGACGCGCACGGCTATTCCGCATCGAAGGGGATTCCGGGCCTCCGCAAAGCGCAGGCCGGCTATTATGGCCGCCGGTTCGGGGTTGATCTTGACCCGGAGACCGAGGTTGTGGTGACGCTGGGCTCCAAGGAAGGCCTTGCCAATCTGGCGCAGGCGATCACGGCGCCCGGCGATGTGGTGCTGGCGCCAAACCCAAGCTATCCGATCCACACCTTCGGGTTCAGCATTGCAGGGGCAACGATCCGCTCCATCCCGGCATCGCCCGGGCCGGGGTTCTTCGAATCGCTCGAGCGCGCGATGAAATATACGTCGCCCAAGCCGACAGTTCTGGTGATGGGCTATCCGTCGAACCCGACAGCTGAAGTCGTTGATCACGCATTTTACGTGCAGGTGGTGGCGTTCGCCAAGGAACATGGCTTGTGGGTGATCTCCGACCTCGCTTACTCCGAGCTATATTATGACGGCATTCCGACACCCTCGATCCTGCAGGTGCCGGGGGCGAAGGATGTTGCCGTCGAGTTCACCAGCATGTCGAAGACCTATTCGATGGCGGGCTGGCGCATCGGCTTTGCCTGCGGCAACAAGCGGCTGATCTCGGCTCTGACCCGGGTGAAATCCTATCTCGATTACGGGGCATTTACCCCGCTTCAGGCAGCAGCGGTTGCCGCGATCAACGGGCCGCAGGATATCGTCGAGCAGAACCGGGCACTCTATAAGGCGCGGCGGGATGTGCTGGTTGAAAGTTTTGGGCGCGCGGGCTGGGAAATTCCGAGCCCTCGCGCCTCAATGTTCGCCTGGGCCCCGCTGCCGCCGTCGCTGGCGCATATGGGCAGCCTCGAGTTCAGCAAGCAATTGCTGACCCACGCGCAAGTCGCAGTCGCGCCCGGCGTCGGCTACGGCGAGGAGGGCGAGGGGTTTGTGCGCATCGCGATGGTCGAGAATGAACACCGCATCCGGCAGGCGGCGCGCAATGTGAAACGGTATCTGCAAAGCATGGGTGTGAATACACCAGCGATGAGGGCGGGGGGCTGATTCCCTCTCCCCTTGAGGGAGAGGGTGCCAAGCGAAGCGATGGCGGGAGAGGGGGCATCGTGCCACCGAAATATCAGAAAGAGACGCTCGTGCGGGCCAAGGCCATGCGTCAGGTTCCAACCAAAGCCGAGTTAGGAATGTGGAACATCGTTCGCCGTGAACGGCTCGGGGTGAAGTTCCGCCGTCAGCAACCGATTGGCCCGTTCGTCGCCGACTTCTTTTGCGCTGCAATGTCATTGGTTGTTGAAGTCGACGGCGCACAGCATCATGACGACCCAGAGGTTGACGTGCGGCGCACAGGCTGGCTTGAGACGCACGGATACCGGGTCATCCGTTTCGACAATCATTTGGTCCTGAGCAATCCGGAGGCAGTCATTAGATTAATCATGGACGCTATCTCGCCCCCTCACCCCGGCGCTTTGCGCCACCCCTCTCCCTCAAGGGGAGAGGGGATATGATGCCGCTTCGCATCGGCCTTGCAGGCCTTGGCACCGTTGGTGGCGGCGTCGTCAAATTGCTCGACGCCAACCGGGAGCTGATTGCGCGCCGCGCCAACCGCGCCATCGTCGTCACCGCTATCTCGGCCCGGGACCGGCACCGGGAACGCGGGGTTGATCTGTCGCGATTTGCCTGGGTCGATGATGCGACCGAGCTGGCGGCGCGGGATGATGTCGATGTGGTGGTGGAACTGGTCGGCGGGGCCGACGGTCCGGCGCTGACGCTGGCGCGGCGGACGCTGGCGGCGGGCAAGGCGTTTGTGACCGCCAACAAGGCGATGCTGGCGCATCACGGGCTGGAGCTGGCCATGGCAGCCGAGCAGGCCGGGGCCGCCCTCAAATATGAAGCCGCGGTGGCCGGCGGCATTCCGGTCATCAAGGGCCTGCGCGAAGGCGCTGCGGCCAACGAGCTGAGCCAAGTCTATGGAATTCTGAACGGCACCTGCAATTACATTCTGACCGCCATGGAGAAAGATGGCAGCGCCTTTGCCGATGTGCTGCACGATGCACAGACGCTGGGCTATGCCGAGGCCGATCCGACCTTCGATATCGACGGCATCGACGCAGCGCACAAACTGGCCATTCTCGCCAGCCTGTCATTCGGGGCGCGACCTGACTTTGCGTCGGTCGCCACGCAGGGCATCCGCGAGGTTGATATCGCCGATATCAACCATGCCGCAGCGCTCGGCTTCCGGGTCAAGCTGGTCGGGCTGGCCAAGCTGGAGGGCGCGGGCCTGTTCCAGCGTGTGCATCCCTGCCTCGTCCCGCTGGCGCATCCGCTCGCACATGTGGACGGGTCGCTCAATGCCGTGGTCGCCGAGGGCAATTTCGTCGGGCGGCTGTTTTTTCAGGGGCGCGGGGCCGGGGAAGGGCCAACCGCGTCCGCCGTCGTCGCTGACCTCATCGACGTGGCGCGCGGCGAAGTTGGACCGGCGTTCGCCATGCCGGCGGCCAAGCTCGCGGCGCACCTGCCCGCGTCCCAGGGTGACCATATCGGCCGCTATTATCTGCGGCTGACCGTTGCTGACCGCCCCGGTGTGCTGGCGGAGCTGACCGCAGCCCTGCGCGACGAGCGGGTGAGCATCGAAAGCCTGATCCAGCGCGGTACGGCTGCCAATGGCGGTGTCTATGTGGTGATGGTGACGCACGAGGCGGCGGAACATTCCGTCCGGGCGGCGCTGGCGCGAATGACAGCAGGCGACAACGTCATCGGATCGCCGATGATGATGCATATTCTGGATTTCTGATTGATTCCCCTCTCCCCTTGAGGGAGAGGGGTGGCACGAAGTGCCGGGGTGAGGGGTCACTCCTCCCGGCATCCCCTCACCCCGCTCGTCTCGCGACGAGTCGCCCTCTCCCTCAAGGGGAGAGGGAGGAGCGAAAATGATCCTAGCCAGCCAGACCCTCGACCGCGTCCTCGTGCTCGAGATGGTGCGCGTCACTGAATGTGCCGCCATTGCCGCCTCAAAGCTGATCGGGCGCGGCGACGAGAAAGCGGCGGACGCCGCCGCCGTTGATGCGATGCGCAGCGCGTTGAACGAGCTTGATTTCGATGGGACCATCGTGATCGGAGAGGGCGAACGCGATGAAGCCCCGATGCTGTATATCGGCGAGAAGGTCGGGCGCGCCATCGGTACCGGACCCAAGATCGACATCGCACTCGACCCGCTGGAAGGCACGACGATTACCGCCAAGGCCGGCCCGAACGCGCTGGCGGTGCTGGCAATTGCCGAGCAGGGCGGACTGCTTAATGCGCCCGATGTCTATATGGACAAGATTGCCGTCGGGCCGGGCTATGCGCCGGATGTCATCGACCTCAACCGCAGCATTACCGACAATGTGCTGTCGCTTGCCAAAGCCAAGGGCGTGGCCGCGAATGAGATTATCACCTGTGTCCTTGATCGCCCCCGGCACGACAGGCTGATTGCCGAACTGCGGTCGCTCGGCTGCGGCATCATGCTGATCCCCGACGGGGACGTGGCAGGCGTGATCGCGACCAGCAATCCCGACACCGGGATCGACATGTATCTGGGATCGGGTGGCGCACCGGAGGGTGTGCTGGCTGCAGCGGCGCTGCGCTGCGTCGGCGGCCAATTCCAGGGCCGCCTGCTGTTTCGCAACGATGATGAACGCGGCCGGGCCCGCCGCTGGGGGATCGAGGACCTCGACCGGGTCTATCATCTCAATGATCTGGCCAAGGGCGATGTGATTTTTGCGGCGACCGGCGTGACCGATGGGTCGCTGCTAAAGGGCGTCAAGCAGCTGCGCGACCGGACGATCACCACGCAGTCGGTGGTGATGCGCGCCAGCAGCGGCACGGTGCGCTGGGTCAGCGGCGAACACCGCCGTGAAGTTGTGAAGGGCTGAAGGGTATCGCCCGATGACCGCCGTATTCGGCATAGAGCGTTCGATCCTCGGGCAGCCATGGCGCTGGCGCGGCGGGCGTGACCGCGGGGTTGGCGCCGGTCGTGCGGCGGGCCTCGATGACATGCTGGTGCAGCTGTATCTGGCGCGCGGAGCCGAACTGGCGGATCTCGACCGGCTGCGCAACCCGACGATCCGCG
>JAYVLC010000228.1:0-4653 GCA_043759675.1 Sphingosinicellaceae bacterium | reverse complement strand
CGGCGCTCCACGTCGGGCGAAGCTACTGGCTCAAGCTCGGCACCCAGCAGGTCTCGGCGACGGTGCAGGCGCCGAAGTACGTGATCAACGTCAACACGCTCGAGCATCTCGCCGCCAAAACGCTCGAACTCAACGCGATCGGCGTCGTCGAACTCGCGACCGACAAGCCGGTGGTATTTGACGCCTATGCGACAAACCGCGCGCTCGGTGGGTTCATCCTGATCGACAAGCTGACCAACCGCACGGTCGGGGCCGGAATGCTGCACTTCAGCCTGCGCCGCGCCCAGAACGTCCACTGGCAGGCGACCGACATCGGTCGAAATGAACATGCCTCGCTCAAGAACCAGAAGCCCTGCGTGCTTTGGTTCACCGGGCTCTCGGGGTCGGGCAAGAGCACTATCGCCAACGAGGTCGAAAAAAGCCTGGCGCTGATGAACCGCCACACCTTCCTGCTCGATGGCGACAATGTCCGCCACGGGCTCAACAAGGACCTAGGGTTCACCGAGGCAGACCGGATCGAGAATATCCGCCGGGTTGGCGAGGTCGCCAAGCTGATGGCCGACGCCGGTCTCATCGTGCTCACCGCGTTCATTTCGCCGTTTCGCGCCGAACGCGATATGGTGCGCGCAATGCTGCCCGAGGCCGAGTTTATCGAAATCTTTGTCGATACCCCACTCGAAGTCGCCGAGGCGCGTGACGTCAAGGGACTCTACAAGAAGGCGCGGGCAGGTCAGCTCAAGAATTTTACCGGCATCGACAGCCCGTACGAGGCCCCTGAAACGCCCGAGATCACGGTCAATACGGTCGACATGACGCCGCAAGAAGCGGCCGAATTCATCGTCCGCAAAATCATGCCGCTCAAGTGATGACCGACGCCGATCTTGCCGCACACCTCGCCGAGGTCACCGGGCGCCTGCTGCTCGAAGTGCGCGCCGCCGGGGTGTTCTCGGCCAAGGCGCTCGGGAAAGCCGGCGACCAGACCGCCAATCAGTTCCTCGTCCATGCGATCCGCGAGCAGCGCCCCGACGATGGGCTGCTGTCGGAAGAGGAAAAGGACAATTTCGAGCGCCTCGGCCATTCACGCGTCTGGATCATCGATCCGGTCGACGGCACCCGGGAATATGGCGAGGCGCGTTCCGACTGGGCGGTGCACGTCGGCTTGGCAATCGATGGCGTGCCCGCGATCGGCGCCGTGGCGCTGCCCGGGCTCGGCGTTGTTCTGCGCAGCGATCAACCGCAGCCGCTTCCAGCCGCGGCGACGACTCCGCGCATGGTCGTCAGCCGAACCAGGCCTGCGAGGGAAGCTGTCGCAGTCGCCCAAGCGCTTGGGGCCGAGCTGGTGCCGCTGGGCAGCGCTGGAGCGAAGGCGATGGCAATCGTACGCGGCGAGGCCGAAATCTATCTGCACACCGGCGGCCAGTTCGAATGGGATTCCTGCGCGCCTGCCGCCGTGGCGATGGCTTGGGGTTTGCACGTCAGCCGCGTTGACGGCACGCCCCTAGTCTATAACCAGTCGGACACATACATGCCCGACCTCTTGATCTGCCGCCCCGAGTGGGCCGGACCGGTGCTTGAGCTGGTCCGGGCGATGCAAACCTGATTATTCAAAGGGAGCGGCCATGGGCCAAGCTCCGAAGCATAACCCGCGACGACCCGCGCCATGGCGACGTCGATCAGGCTGCCACTGAAACAACCAATCACGGCCCCCGCAAGCAATTTAATGCGCCCCGAGCCATCGTCGATGGCAATGCGCTTCCCCCAAATCGTGCGCAGGCTGAAAACTGGATCCGGCCACCAGCTGGACAATTGCGGTGAAATCCGGCGTTGCTGCCACCTGCTCTGGCTGTGCGCGCTTGCACGATGGCCCGCAGCAGGTCACGATATCAACGACGTCGTTCCGGGCTGCTGGCACGATCACAGGGGGACGAGCCGATGGTTGAGACTGCAGCGGGCGTGGCCGGACAAACCGGCGATCAGCCTCGATTGAGCCCGTCCCTCAAATCCCGCCACGTGTCGATGATCACCTTCGGGGGCATCATCGGGGCCGGGTTGTTTGTCGGCTCCTCGACCGCCATCTCGACCATCGGCCCCGCAGCCGTCGTCAGCTATGCCCTCGCCGGGCTGCTCGTGCTGTTCGTCATGCGGATGATTTCGGAAATGGCGATGGCGCTGCCCGGCAACCAGACGTTTCCGGACTTCGCGCGCGACGGGCTTGGCAATTGGGCGGGTTTCCTCGTCGGTTGGCTGTATTGGTATTTCTGGGTCGTCGTGATCGCGATTGAGGCGATTGCCGGGGCCAAGATCATCAATGGCTGGTTTCCGCAGTTTGAAGTCTGGGAGATCGGGGTCGCGCTGATGGCGGTGCTGACGGCGGTTAATCTGATGTCGGCCCGGTCCTTTGGTGAGTTCGAGTTCTGGTTCGCCTCAACCAAGGTCATCGCAATCATCGTGTTCATCCTCGTTGCCGGAGCCTATGCGACCGGGCTCACTGCACCCGCTGGCCCGACCTTTGCCAATTTGACCCAGCATGGCGGGTTCGCGCCGGCTGGCATTGCGGCAATTTTCGCCGGTGTTTCCACCACGATTTTCTCGCTGTGCGGGGCCGAGATCGCGACGCTGGCAGCCGCCGAGTCGGAGGACGGACCCAAGACCATCGCCCGCATGACCATTTCGGTGTCGGTTCGAATTCTGATCTTCTTTGTCCTGTCCATTCTCATGATCGTATCGGTCGTGCCGTGGAACGAGATCAAGGTTGGTGTGTCACCCTTTGCCCACGCGCTGCGGGTCATGGGCTATCCGGCTGCCGACCTGATCATGAACGGAATCGTGCTGGTCGCGGTGCTGTCCTGCCTGAATTCGGGTATCTACATCACGTCCCGGGCGATGTTCGGTCTGGCGCGGAACGGCGATGCCCCGCAATCCTGCACCCGGCTCAGCCGGACCAGGGTCCCGGCGCGGGCCATCCTGATCGCCAGCCTGTTCAGCTATGTCGCACTGGCGGCCTCGGTGCTGTCGCCCGACCGGGTGTTCAACTTTCTCGTCAATGCGTCAGGCGCGATCATGCTGTTCATCTATCTGGTGATTGCCTGGGCGCAGCTCCGGCTGCGTGCCCGCCTTGAAGCAGAGGCCCCGCATTTGCTGCAGATCAAAATGTGGTTCCATCCCTATGGCACTTGGGCAACGATGGCCGGTATGGTCGGTGTGCTGGTGTTGATGGGGCTGTCCAAAGATCATGCGGTGGAGCTTTGGACCAGTATCCTGGTGACCGTCATGTTCGGTGCAGGCTATTTCCTCAAGACACGGGTACAAGGCCACGCCGTCGCCCGCTGACGACCCAGCGAAATTTTCCGGTTGCGACATATTTTTCAGTCGAGAACCGGCGGCGGCTCGCTGCATAGTCGCGGCCTGACGCTGGAGCCACACGATGAAACTTGAAAATGATCCGCTCGCTGCCTTCTGGATGCCGTTCACCGCGAACCGCGCCTTCAAGGCCACGCCGCGCATGCTGACCAGTGCCAGGGGCATGCACTATACCAGCAGCGACGGACGGACGATCCTCGACGGCACCGCTGGCCTCTGGTGCGTCAACGCAGGACACTGCCGCGCGCCGATTGTCGAGGCGATCCGCAAGACCGCAGGCGAGCTGGACTTCGGCCCGACATTTCAGCTGGCGCATCCGCTGGCATTCGAGCTCGCCTCGAGCGTTGCCGCGCTGATGCCTGAGAACATCGACCGGGTGTTTTTCACCAACTCCGGGTCCGAATCGGTCGATACCGCGCTGAAGATCGCGCTCGCCTATCAGCGGGCGCGCGGTGAAGGCACGCGAACCCGGCTGATCGGGCGGGAGCGCGGTTATCACGGCGTCGGCTTTGGCGGGATATCGGTCGGCGGGATCGTCAACAACCGGCGGCAATTCGGCACCCTTCTGGCTGGTGTCGATCACCTGCCACACACCCACGATCTGGCCCACAACGCCTTCACGCGCGGGCGGCCGCAATGGGGCGGCCATCTGGCGGGCGAGCTGGAACGCATCGTCGCGCTGCACGGAGCGGAAACCATTGCCGCCGTCATTGTCGAGCCGATGGCCGGGTCAACCGGCGTCCTGGTGCCGCCGGTCGGCTATCTGGAGAATCTGCGGGAGATTTGCACCAAGCACGGCGTCCTGCTGATCTTTGATGAAGTCATCACCGCCTTTGGCCGGATCGGCGGCGCGACGGCTGCCGGAACGCTCGGCGTGACACCCGACATCATCACGATGGCCAAGGGCCTGACCAACGCCGCCGTCCCGATGGGCGCGGTGGCCGTCAGCCGCCATATCCACGACACGGTCGTTGAAGGCGGCCCCGACGGGATCGAGTTGTTCCACGGCTACACCTATTCCGGCCACCCGCTCGCCGCTGCCGCTGGGCTCGCCACGCTTGACCTCTACAAATCGGAGGGCATTTGGGAGCATGCAGCGTCGCTGCACAGCTATTGGGAAGACGCCGTTCACAGCCTGAAGGGCAAGCGCCACGTCATTGATATCCGCAACATCGGCATCGTCGCCGGGATCGAGCTTCAGCCCCGCCCCGGAGCGCCTGGCAAGCGCGCGACCGAGTTGTTCCACAAATGTTTCGACAGTGGCCTGCTGGTCCGCGCGACCGGGGACATCAT
>JAYVLC010000227.1:0-6289 GCA_043759675.1 Sphingosinicellaceae bacterium | reverse complement strand
ACTGGGTTCCCGCCTGCGCGGGAATGACGATGGAGTGCGGCGAGCGTCGTCTGCTCCCTCCCTGTTTGCAGGGAGGGTTGGGGTGGGTCGCCCGCATCCTCCCCCTTGAGGGGGGAGGCGACTCGCTGCCAAGCGAGCGGGAGGGGGTGCGCAATCTCATAGGCTTGTGCCACCCCTCCCCGCTGCGCTGGAGCGCAGTCGCCCTCCCCCTCAATGGGAGGGGATGTTTAACGTCCCGCCACCGCCGCAATTTCCTCCGCCCGCCCTGCCATGCGTTTGCCCAGCATTGCATTCACCGCCGCCAATATCTCGGGCCGCGCCGTTGCCGGTGTGCCGCCGCCGAGCGGTTGCGGGTCATATTCGATGCCGAGTTGAATGCTCTCGGCGACGTCGCGACCACAGAATTTCTCGATCACCCGGAAGGCAAAGTCGATGCCTGACGTGACACCGCCCGCCGTGATCCGGTCGCGGTCGATGACGGTGCGCTCGGCGACATATTCGGCGCCGAACAGCGCCAGATGCTCGCCCCACGCCCAGTGGCACCCCGCTTTGTAACCCTTCAGCAAACCCGCCGCCGCCAGCACCAGTGACCCCGTGCAAACGCTGGTCATCAGCTGCGCGCCTGCCGCCTGTTTGCGCAGCCAGTCCAGCACGTCGGCGTCCGCCATCATCGCCGTACAGCCATAACCACCGGGCACGCACACCAGATCAAGCTGCGGGCAGCCCGCCATGGTCACCGTCGGCATCAGCGCCAACTCGCAATCGCTCATGATCGGTTCGATGGTTTTCCAGACATAAAACACCTGCGCCCCCGGCATCCGGTGCAGCACCTGCGCCGGGCCGGTCATGTCGAGCTGGGTGACGTTCGGATAGAGCAGGAAACCGATGCGGAAGGGCTGGGTCATGGCGTTACGGCTTTCGTGCAGGTGGCGTGGCGCTGGCGATCCGGTTGACCAGATCGGCGAGATGCCCGGCGATTGCGTCGCGGGCGCTGGCATAATCATCGCTGAGCGCGGGTACGTCATCCCAATGGATGACCGACGCGTCGGAAGCCTGCGGAAGCGGCACGCCGAAACCGACAAGATAGTTTACGCCGCTGGTATCGGCTGGCGACAGGCGCTGCGGCTGGAACCCGCGCACATCATAGCCGTCCTTGCGCAGATTGTCGGCGAGCGCGGGCGGAACTGCGCTCTCGGGGGCCGTGCCGCGCGACACGACATGGACCGACAGTCCGCGCGCGGCTGCCATGCGCTTGAACAGCTCCGCAGCGACCACGCTTTTGGCGACGCCATGTTCGCAGACGAACACCACTTCAACTGGGCGTGCGGCAGCGGGCACGGCGAGCCAGCCGATCAGGGCGATGCAGATAGCGACCGAACGCCAGCGGAACGACATTGTGCATCTCCTTCGCGCGCATCCTAGCAAATGCCTCGCCCGAGTGCTTATAGGGGCGCAAGACCTCGCGGAGAACTGCAATGTCCGATAAAACTGCCGCCGACTGGCAGGCGCTGGCCGCAAAAGAGGTCAAGGGCGCTGACCTGACTTGGCACACGCCGGAAGGCATCGCGATCAAGCCGCTCTATACGGCGGCGGACACCGCTGATCTTGCCCCCGGCCTGCCCGGTTTTGGCCCGTTCACGCGCGGCGTCAAAGCGACCATGTACGCCGGGCGGCCGTGGACGATCCGCCAATATGCGGGCTTTTCAACGGCCGAGGAATCGAACGCCTTTTATCGCCGCAACCTCGCCGCCGGGCAAAAGGGCCTGTCGGTCGCCTTCGATCTGGCGACGCACCGGGGCTATGACTCAGACCATCCGCGCGTCACCGGCGATGTCGGCAAGGCGGGCGTCGCCATCGATTCAGTCGAGGATATGAAAATCCTGTTCGACGGCATTC
Source organism: Sphingosinicellaceae bacterium (assembly GCA_043759675.1). Classification (GTDB taxonomy): domain Bacteria; phylum Pseudomonadota; class Alphaproteobacteria; order Sphingomonadales; family Sphingomonadaceae; genus JADCGM01. The sequence goes on along the minus strand of JAYVLC010000227.1, from coordinate 4,393 downwards.
CGCTGGATAAAATGTCGGTCAGCATGACGATGAACGGCGCGGTGATCCCGATCCTCGCCTTTTTCATCGTGGCAGGGGAGGAGCAGGGCGTCGCCCGTGCCCAGCTTGACGGGACCATCCAGAACGACATCCTGAAGGAGTTCATGGTCCGCAATACCTATATTTACCCGCCCGAACCCTCGATGCGGCTGGTGTCGGACATTATCGCCTATACCTCGGCGGAAATGCCCAAATTCAACAGCATTTCGATCAGCGGCTATCATATGCACGAAGCCGGGGCGACCGCCGTGCAGGAGCTGGCGTTCACCATCGCTGACGGCAAGGAATATGTGCAGCGCGCAATGGCCAGCGGGCTCGACATCGACGCGTTCGCCGGGCGCCTGAGCTTCTTTTTTGGCATCGGCATGAATTTCTTCATGGAGGTGGCCAAGCTGCGCGCGGCGCGGACGCTCTGGCACCGGGTGATGGACGGGCTGGGCGCGAAGGACGAGCGGTCCAAGATGCTGCGCACCCACTGCCAGACCTCGGGCGTGAGCTTGCAGCAGCAAGACCCCTATAACAATGTCATCCGCACCACCGTCGAGGCGCTGGCGGCCGTGCTTGGCGGCACCCAGTCGCTGCACACCAATGCACTGGACGAGGCCATCGCGCTGCCGACCGATTTCTCGGCGCGCATCGCCCGCAACACCCAGATCGTGCTGGCCGAGGAAACCGGGGTGACGCGCGTTGTCGATCCGCTTGGCGGCTCGCATTATGTCGAGGCACTGACTGCCGAACTGGTTGACCGGGCCTGGGAAATTATCGGGCGAGTTGATGCTGAAGGCGGCATGGCCAAGGCGGTTGCGGCCGGTTGGCCCAAGGCGATGATCGAGGAGGCCGCCGCCGGACGGCAGGCCCGCGTTGACCGCGCCGAGGATGTCATTGTCGGCGTCAACAAATACCGGCTCGCTGAGGAGGCACAGCTCGACACGCTCGATATCGACAATGCCAAGGTCCGCGACGGACAGGTTGCGCGGTTGAAGACAACAAGGGCAAACCGCAATGAAGCGGCCTGCCAGACAGCCCTTGTTGCGCTGACCGTAGGTGCCAAGGGGTCTGCCAACCTGCTCGCTCTTGCCGTCGAGGCCGCCCGCGCCCGTGCCACGCTCGGTGAAATCTCCGACGCGATGGAGGCGGTATTTGGTCGCTATGGCACCCAACCGGTGCCGGTTCGCGGCATCTACGGCGCGGCCTATGCAGGCGACGCACGCTATGCCCTTGTCGTCGACGGCGTCGATGCCGTGTCGCGCAGGCTGGGGCACAAACCGCGCATCCTCGTCGCCAAAATGGGTCAGGACGGCCATGACCGGGGGGCCAATGTCATCGCCAGCGCCTTTGCCGACATGGGGTTCGAGGCGATCAGCGGCCCGCTGTTCCAGACGCCTGCCGAAACGCTGGCGCTGGCGCTGGAGCGCGATGTTGACGCCATCGGCGCGTCATCCCTCGCGGCGGGACACAAGACCCTGATCCCCGAACTGATCCGCCTGCTGCGCGAGGCTGGCCGGTCCGACATCCGCGTCTTCGCCGGCGGCGTGATCCCGCCGCAGGATTACCAGTTCTTGCGCGACGCCGGTGTCGTCGGCATCTACGGCCCCGGCACCAACGTCGTCGAATGCGCAGCAGATGTGCTGCGGCTGCTCGGGCACAACATGCCGCCAGTCAGCAGTGAGATGGAGGCTGCAAACTAAGGCCCGTGATTGCGCCCCAAACCACTTTCTACTATACAATTCAACTTTGGTAGAAAGACACTCCGATGGGCGTGCAAATGAACATCAAGAATGCCGAGGCCAGCCTAATCGCAGGCGAATTGGCGGTGCTAGCCGGCACAAGTGTAACCAAGGTAGTGCTCGAAGCGTTACGAGCCCAACGCGCAAAACTGCAACGGGAGAACAAGATTGAGGAACTCATGGAGTTCGCCCGCGAAACTGCTGCGATGATGTCTCCCGAGGTTCTGGACTTCGACATCGACAAGGAATTGTACGACGAAGAAACGGGATTGCCGAAATGATCGTCGACAGTTCCGCCATGGTCGCAATGCTCAGGCGGGAACCTGAAGCCGAGGCAATGTTTGGCGTTCTGACCGATACAGGTACAGGGTCGATATCTGCTGCCGGATATCTGGAAACCGCAATCGTCATCGACGGCAAGCGCGATCCGGTATTGAGCGCCCGGTTCGATACCATGTTGGTAAAACTGAACATCAAGATTGAGCCGGTCACGGAATCGCAGGCAAAGCTCGCCCGCCAGGCCTATCGCGATTTCGGCAAAGGCAGTGGCCATCCAGCAAAGCTGAACTTCGGGGATTGCTTTGCCTATGCGCTAACGATGGAGCGCGGCGAATTGCTGCTCTACAAGGGCAACGACTTTGCGCTCGCGGGCTTGATGAGGGTCATATGAACATCGCTATGACGGAATGCGCGGTAGACAGGCCGCGACCACTGATCGCGGCCTGTTGTCCAACAAGGATTACTGCGTGACTGCTACTTTCATTCCGCTGACTGACACCATTTCCGTTGCCGGGGTCATGACGCCCGACGATATCGCGCGGGCCGCGCAGCTGGGGTTCCGGTCGGTAATCAACAATCGGCCCGATGGTGAGTCCACCGATCAGGTGCCGGGGGCGGACCTTGAGGCCGCAGCGGTTGCGTCCGGCCTCGGCTACACCGCCATCCCCGTCGCGCAAGGCTTTACCATGGATCAAGTGCGCGCGATGGCCGTCGCACTGGCGGCGGACGGGCCGATCCTTGCCTTCTGCCGGTCGGGCACGCGTTCCACCAACCTCTGGGCGCTGGCCGAAGCCATGCGTGGAGAGGTGCCCGAAACGCTAGTCGAGGCTGCGGCGATTGCGGGCTACGATATTTCGGGATTGTTACCGACTTTGCAGGGATTGGCGGCGCGATCGTGAAAGAACTGATCAGTTTTGTCGCATCCCTCGCCGCGATCCTGGCACTGGCATGGCTGACGGCGCGGCTTGGCTACCAACGCAGCGACCCGGCGGGAGATGATCGTGCCTGACCTGTCCAATTTGATCCAGCTCGCCGTGCCGGGCTTTGTCCTGCTCATCCTGATCGAGATGATTTGGCAGCGCCGCCGCCAGCCGGGTGCGTTTTGTCCCGCGGACCTGCGGACCTCCATGCTGCTCGGCCTCGGCAATTCGGTTGCCTCGCTGATCTTTGGCGGTGCTTCCATCGCCATGGCCTACGGCCTTTGGCAATTTCGGGTCATGGACGTGCCCTGGACCTGGTGGGCGTGGCCGCTATGCTTCGTGCTCGACGATCTGGCTTATTATTGGGCACACCGCTGGGGCCACCGGATGCGCTTCATGTGGGCCAGCCACGTCATCCACCATTCGAGCCGTTACTATAACCTGTCGACGGCGCTGCGGCAGACCTGGACCGGATTCTTTGGCATCGGCCTGCTGACCAAATTGCCGCTGCTGCTGCTCGGCTTCCATCCGGCGATGATTTTCTTCTGCGGCGCGATCAACCTGATCTACCAGTTCTGGATCCATACCGAGGCGATCCGGCGGTTTCCGCCGTGGATCGAGGCGGTGATGAATACGCCGTCGCATCACCGGGTTCATCACGCGATCAACCCGCGCTATCTCGACCGCAATTACGCCGGCGTGTTCATCGTCTGGGACAAGCTGTTCGGCAGCTTTGAAGCCGAGCGCGATGACGAGACCTGCCGCTATGGCATTATCAAGCAGATCGGCCACTTCAACGTGGTGAAGGCGGCCTTCCACGAATGGATTGCCATGGGCCGCGACATCTGGAACGCCCCCGGCTGGCGCTTGAAATGGACCGCCTTCTACGCACCGCCCGGATCGCTCACCGGCGACAGCGCCGACGTGATCCGGGCGCGGTGGGAGGCGGACGCTAGAGCGTCTTTCGACCGATACGGATCACCGTGACGGAGCCAAATCCGGCTCAGTGCAAGGCGCGAGGCGGGAGCGATGCCATGGCATCGTGACCAACGAGCAACGCCGCAATGGGCCGGATTTGGCCCGCCCTCCTTGGGGTTGCGTCAGGAAGCCCGCTGGACAGCGTTGCGTCCCTTGCAGGGGCCGCCCAGCCCCTGCCGCGCGCCGCGCCTTGCCAGCGAACTTCCTGACGCAATCACGATGACCCGTATTGGTCGAAAGACGCTCTAAGGCTTCCTGAACCGGAACGCGAACTGGTCGGTTTTGCCGCGGATCGCCGGGTCAAACACCATCTTGCTGCGGTCATCGGCGGGATTGGCGAGCACCTTGCTCTCCCCGTCAAAGACAAACCCTGCGGCAACAACCTCGGCCTTCAGCGTTTCGGCGTCGATGCGGTGCAGCGATTTGGTGGCGGTCAAACCACTGCCAGCA
>JAYVLC010000226.1:0-6361 GCA_043759675.1 Sphingosinicellaceae bacterium | reverse complement strand
CTCGCCCCAGCCATGTGCAAAAAAGCGCAGCGGACGGCTCGCAGTGATGCCAGCATCCTTCTGCCGCAGGGACCCTGCCGCCGCGTTGCGCGGGTTGGCGAACTGCCGCGCGATGCCCCCGTCCGCCGCAGCTTCATCGGCGAGCCGTTGGTTCAGCGCGCCGAAATCGGCCTTCGCCATATAGATTTCGCCGCGCACTTCGAACACCGCAGGCGCACCGGCCGGGAGGGTCTGCACGACATCGGCAATCGCCATGACATTGGCCGTCACATCTTCGCCGGTTGCGCCGTCACCCCGGGTGAGCGCCCGCACCAGCCGACCATCCTCGTAGCGCAGCGAGCAGGACAGGCCGTCGATCTTCTCCTCGGCGGTCACCGCAACTGGTTCGGCGTCATCAAGTGCCAGAAAACGCCGCACCCGCCCGACGAACTCGGAAACGTCAGCATCAACAAACGCATTGTCGAGACTGAGCATCGGCTTGGCATGTGCCACTTTGCCGAGGTGCGCAGACGGGGCGGCCCCCACTGCGTCAGAGGGGGAATCAGCACGCTTCAGCAGCGGAAACCGCGCCTCGATTGCCGCATTGCGCCGGACAAGGGCATCATAATCAGCGTCAGAAATCACCGGCGCATCAGCCTGATGATAAGCCAGCGCATGTTCCGCGATCACAGCTGCCAATCGCGCCAGTTCGGCGTCCGCCTCCAGACTGGTGAGCGTTTCGACCAACTTTTCCATTGCTCGCCTTACATCAACCAATACACCCGTGTCAGCGGCACCAGCGTCCGCCCCACGGTGTCAAATTCCTCGTAATTGTCCATGATCGCCCGCGCCAGATCATCCAGCGTCATCAGCGTCACCGGAATCGAGGCCCGCTCCGCTTCGTAATAGGCCTCGCGCGTGAACCCGCCGGTTGAAACATACAGGCCACGATCGTCTTTGTGCCGACCGCCGAGAAAGCTTCGCACCTCGGGGGCCCCCATCGCCTGCGCCGGGCGGTGCTTGACCTCCACAACAATCCGCGGAAGCTCAAAGCCAAAGCCGTCCGGAGACGCGAATACGTCCTTGCCCCGGTCGGCCCCGGGCGGGCTGACCTTTGTCCGGTAGCCAAGCGCCCGCAGCAGCGCCGCCACCAGTTCCTGGAGCCGGTGCCATTCCAGCTGGCCGATCCGGTCTTTCAGACGCTCAAGCGCCCGCTCCTGGATCGCGTCATACGGGTCGGCCTCGGGCTGGGGCGGCGGCGGCGGTGCTTCGCCGGCCAGCCGACTCTCGATCTCGATGCAGCTATAGTCGGGCAGCAGGAACAACGTCTGGATCGCACCCAGGGTGTTGCGGCTCTCCCGGCTCAGCGCATCACGGTTGATCATGTCGCCCCATTTGACCGACCTGATACAGCTCAGCTCCTCGACGTCACTGGCGCAGTATCGCGCCGGACCGACGATGATTCCGGTCAGATAGACCCGCTGCTGGCTGTCATAGGTGATGACACTGTCCCCGAGCTTGAACTCATGGAGGAAGCGAAACATCTGGCCGGCCCCGACCTCGATCTGGGTGTCGGTCCAGTCGGGATATCCGGCGCGGAACCGTCCCACCAGTGCGGCAAGGCTGGTACAGCCGGTCGGGTCCCCGATCTGGGCCCAGCCAAGCGCGACGACCCCGTGCTCGACAAAGTCAGCGAAGTGCCGCCCCCCGCGGCCCGCCCGGACCATCCACATATGTTCGACAGTCATTGCGGCCCCGCTGCAGATCAGGCTGCGTCAGCTCGGGCGGTTCGCTCCCGCCGTCCCTGCGCCAGTTCGAACCCGCCTGTCACGGCCCTGCGGGCCAACCCGCAGGGCCGCAGAGCGAAACCTTCACACTTCATCGCGACCAACGTATCTCAATGCGCGCCGGACTGTCCGTTTTTCAGGCCGAATATGCAAACAGGAAATTCGCCTTAGCGGTCGACGGCTAGCTGAGGAGTCGTTCGGCTTGCGCTCTCGCCTCATCCGTGACTGTTGCGCCTGACAGCATCCGTGCAATCTCCTCGCGGCGCTCGCTTTGGGACAGATGACATACGTGGGTGCGGGTCTCGTCGCCGATTGATGTCTTGCTGATTCGCCATTGGTGATCAGCCCGGGCCGCAACCTGGGGGCTGTGGGTGACCACCAGCACCTGCCCGCCATCGGCCAGCCGGGCCAGCCGCTCGCCAATCGCCGAGGCGACTGCCCCCCCAACACCGCGATCGATCTCGTCAAAAATCATGGTACCCGCGGTACCAGACTCGGCGAGCGCCACCTTCAGCGCCAGAATGAACCGCGACAACTCACCGCCCGACGCAATCTTGAGCAACGGTGCAAACGGCGCGCCGGGATTCGTCGCAATCTCGAACTCGACGCGATCCTGTCCGGCTGCGGACCACAGAGTCTCCGGAGCGGCTTCAACAACCGTCCGAAAGCGGGCCGCATCCAGTTTCAGGGGAACCAGTTCACCGGTCACTGCCTGATCCAGCCGATTGGCCGCATCCCGCCGCGCCAGCGTCAGGACCGCACCGGCCTGTTCATATGCCGAGCGGGCGCGGTCCACCGCAGCGCCAAGATCGGTCAGCTGGGTTTCGCCAGCCTCGATCGCCTCGGCCCGCGCTTCCATGTCGGTGGCCAGCGCGGCGAGCGAATCGACGTCCACCCGGTGTTTTCGTGCCAACGCCCGCAGTTCAAACAACCGGGTCTCCGCGGCATCGAGCCGGGCCGGGTCATAGGCGAGCGCCTCGCCCGCCGCGGCCAGCCGGTCCTCGGCTTCGCCCGCCTCATTCAATGCCCGGTCAATTGCGGCCAGGGCGTCAGCCAGCAATTCCAGCTCGGGCGCCAATCGTTCCAGCCGCCGTGCTGCCTGCCGGAGCTGCGCCAGACCGCCATCGCTCCCGGTCACCAGTCGGTCAACCACCACGAGGTCATCGGCGAGCCGTTGCCCCTTCAGCATCGTCGCCCGTTCATCAGCCAGTTCGGTTTCCTCCCCCGGACGCGGCTTGGCGGCCCGGAGTTCGGCGACGGCATGGTCCAGCCACTCCCGGTCGCGCGCATCCGCTGCCAGCGTGGCCCGGGCATCGATCAATGCGGCTTCGGCACGACGCCATTGCTGCCAGGCGTCAGCGGTCGGTAGCGCGTCGATCCGCCCGTACAGATCCAGCAATTCCCGGTGGCCCTTGGGGTTCAGCAGGCCGCGCTCATCATGCTGGCCATGGATTTCAACCAATTGCCCGCCGATTTCGCGCAACAATGCCGCACCAACCGGCTGGTCATTGATGAAGGCCCGGCTGCCGCCATCAGCCTTGACGATCCGCCGCAATATGATCGTGTCACCGCCCTGCAGGCCGTTGTCGGTCATCAACGCCTGCGCCGGATGGTCGGGCGCAATCTCGAAGGTGGCGGTCACCGCCGCCTGGGCGGTACCGCGCCGCACCAGCGCCGCTTCGCCGCGCTCGCCAAGTGCCAGGCCGAGGCTATCAAGCAGGATCGACTTTCCGGCACCCGTCTCGCCGGTCAGCACACCAAGACCGCGCTCGAACTCAAGATTCAGCGTCTCGATCAGGACTACGTCGCGGATGGTGAGCGAAGTCAGCAAGGGCGGTTGTCCACCTTCTGGCGGGATGTGGTCAGGCCTTTTTCTGCACCAGTTTGTAGGCGCGCTCATACCATTTGGAACCGGGATAATTGTAGCCAAGCACCGCCGCTGTTTTCTGTGCCTCGGCCGGCAGGCCAAGCGCCAGATAGGATTCGACCAGTCGCTCCAGCGCTTCGGGCACGTGGCTGGTACCGTCATAATCCTCGATGACTTTGCGGAACCGTGTGATCGACGCCAGCCACTGGCCGGTGTTCTGATAGAAGCGACCGATCTCCATCTCCTTGCCGCCAAGGTGGTCGCGCGCCAGATCAAGCTTCAGGCGGGCATCAGCCGCATAGTCGGTGTCAGGATAGCGACGGACCAGCTCGTTCAGCGCGTCAAGCGCCTGTTGTGTGGTCTTCTGATCCCGATCAACCCCGATGATCTGCTCATAGTAGCTGATCGCCACAAGATAATAGGCGTAAGCGGCGTCCTTGTTACCGGGGTGCAGCGACAGAAACCGCTGCGCTGCCAATATGCCTTCCTGATATTGGCCGCCCATATAGTAACTGAACGCGCTCATCAGCTGCGCGCGCCGGGCCCAGACCGAATAGGGATGCTGGCGCTCAACCTCATCGAACAGGGCCGCCGATTCCTTGTAGCGCTTTTTGTCGAGGAAATCCTTCGCCGCGACGTAGATCGTCTCGACGTCCTGGGCGACATATTGCTGATCGGCCTTGCCGGCCCGGCTGCGGGCGCAGCCGGTGACGCCAATCGCTGCAAGAGCAATGGCAAGGACGGCGGCGCGGGGAACGCTGATACGCTGTGTCATGACAGCCTCTTAGCCGAGCCGGGGGGCAAGGCCAAGCCGCACGGTTGCACTCTGCGCGGCGCGACCGCAAAGTCCGATCCGATGCTGCGAATAATCACCCTTGCGACGCTCTACCCAAACGACGCCCAGCCGGGCCTTGGCCGATTCGTCGAGGCCCAGACCCTGCGACTGGCGGCGCGCGCCGATGTCGACCTGCGCGTGGTCAGCCCGGTCGCGCTACCGCCGCCGCCGTTTGATCGCCACCCACGCTACGCAGGCCTCCGCGCGCTCCCGGAACAGGAAATTCGCAGCGGCGTGCAGGTGTTCCGGCCTCGGGCTGCGCTGCTTCCCGCTGTCGGCGGAGCGCTCAACCCCTGGTTCGTCACCCGTGCGGCGCGGCCGATACTCGTGGCGCTCCGCCGCGACGGGTTCGCGTTCGACGTGATCGATGCACAGTTTTTTTACCCCGACGGTCCTGCCGCGATGCAGCTTGCCGCTGAATTCGCCGTCCCGTTCTCGATCAAGGGTCGCGGCAGCGACATCGAATATTGGGGGCAGCGCCTCGATACGCGCAACGCCGTCAACCGGGCCGCCCGTGCCGCAGGCGGCTTGCTGTCGGTATCAGCGGCGCTGCGTGACCGGATGACTGCGCTCGGCCTGCCATCAGCAACAGTCCACTATACCGGCGTTGATCTGGATCGATTCCAGCCGGCGGACCGGGTCGCCGCGAAGGCGCGACTTGGACTTGCAGGGCCACTCGTCGTCAGCATCGGTAACCTTGTTGCGCTGAAGGGCCATGATCTCGTCATCGCGGCGGTCGCGACGTTGCCGGAGGTGACCCTGCTGATCGCCGGCGACGGTCCGGAGCGCGCGAACCTCGTCGCCGCCATTGCCGCATCCGGCGCTGCCGCCCGCATCAGGCTGCTCGGCGCTGTCCCCCATGAACAGGTGCCAGCTTTGCTTGCTGCGGCTGATGTGGTGGCCCTGGCATCGGAACGGGAGGGGTTGGCCAATGTCTGGGTCGAAGCCCTCGCCTGCGGAACGCCGGTTGTCGCGCCAGACATCGGCAGCGCCCGCGAAGTCATCGACCGTCCGGCTGCGGGGCGGGTGGTTGGCCGGACCCCTGCGGCCTTTGCCGGTGCGATCCGGGACCTGCTCGCGTCACCGCCAGATCGAACTGCGACCCGTGATGCCGCAGCCCGTTTCGGCTGGGCGCGCAATAGCAGCGAACTGATGGCCCACCTTGAACGGGTTGCGCATCGTCAGGCCGAGCGCGGGGCCGACGAGCATTGAGTTACAAAATTGGGCGCCGTCCGGATCAAATCGGCAGGACGACCAGGGCACAGGCGTTGTTCAGACTGCGCGAGACCGCTCATCGCGGATAACGTCACGGGCAAACGGCAGGCACTGGCCGCACTGTGCCTTGCAACCCAGTTGTTTGTAGATATGTCCGACCGATCCGCTGCACGCCCGCGCCTTGGCCCGAACCTGTGTTTCCCGAAGCGCGTTGCACATGCAAACGATCATGGACTTTGCGTTTCCTCGCCAACCGAATCGACTTGCGAATGATTATCAGGAGCGCAAATCAATTGCAAGCGGTTCGCGTTAGCGGGAGGCCGAGCCCCAATAGTTGAAACTCATCGGGCGCGGCCCCGGGATGTAGTTGGCGTGAAGCCGGTCTGGGGTGAAGCCGCCCTGGCGCAGCAAATCCGGAATGTCGCGAGCGAGGTGACAGCCACCGCCAATATGACGCCAGAGCGGGGTCAGCCGTTCTTGCCATTTCACAACAGCTGCGTCCGGTGCACGGCCATGTTCGGAGAATATCAGCCGCCCACCGGGCTTCAGCACCCGCCGCATCTCGTGCAGCGCGGCGACGGCGTCCGGGATCGTGCACAGCGTGTAGGTGGTAACCACGGTATCGGCGCTGGCGTCATCCAGCGGGATTTGGTCGCCGGGCAGGCCGATGAACTCGAC
>JAYVLC010000225.1:0-5838 GCA_043759675.1 Sphingosinicellaceae bacterium | reverse complement strand
GATCACCTCGGCTCGCAGCCGGTCGACCAGCGCCCGCGCCGCCGGATTGGCGGGCAACCGCTTAAGCTTGGCAAGATGCGATGGTTCGAGCGACCGGATGTGCAACTCCTCCAGAGCGTCCGGCCAGAAGAACACCGGCTCCACAAGGCAGGTGGACCGGCTGACCGCCGCCAGCATCGCGCCTGCGGCCACACCTTCGCGCGCCATCTCGTCGGCATTGGCGGCGAACAGCGCCTGCACACCTTCCCAAGCTGCGACCAGGCGGCTGTGCGGCAGGAAGCCATGCACCGGCACCCAGCGTTCGCCGTCCGGCCCGACCATCGAATTCACCGGCGGAAACGGATTGGCGCGCAGGATTTTTGGAATGGTGTTCTCAATCGCCTCACCACCCGCGTCGGCAACGAGCGCATTGATCGTGGCGAGGTCGGCATCGACAGCGGCCTGATTCCGGCCCTCGACAATGACGTGCAGCGAAAACGGCACATCCGCAAGGAACGACCGCCCGGCGGCCACGACCTTCGCGCCCTCCTTGATCGCCTTCCAGGCCGACCCTTGCGCCTTCATCATGTTCAGCAGCGACTTGGCATCGGCCCCGAGACTGTCGCGCTTCATGCGCTGGGATTGCAGATAGGGGTCAAAACCAAAATTCTGCGCCGCAAGGCCCGACCGGGCAATCGCGCTCATTCCCGCAAAATAGGCGTGGTAATCGTCAAAGGCATAGGAGCCATAGCCAAAGGCCGCCGCCTCCTGAACGAGCTTCAGCGTCGCCGTTGCCTTCACGCCAAATGCGCCGCAGTCACCCGCAAACAGTCCGGTGACATCCGGCCCAAACGACCGGAAAAACCGGCTGCCGGTGCTGACAAGGCTGCCATCGGCCAGCACGACTTCGAAACTGATCGCCCCATCGGCGACCGGCCCGTTGTTCGCGCCCCAAAACAGGCCATTCTGGCTCATGCCGCCGCCAACGGTTGCGTTGATACCGGACAGCGTGCCCCAGGCAAAGGCACGCAACCCCAGGGGCTTTAGCGCTTCGTACAGCTTGGCCCATGTGCAGCCGCCCTCGACCGTGACCGTCATGTCCTCGGCGTTGACCTCGATGATCCTGTCCAGCGCACCGGTATCGACAATCAGCGCCCCGGCCCGCGGTGCGACATAGCCGCCGGTGTAACTCATGCCGCCGCCGCGCGGGATGATCGCGATCCCCTTTGCAGTTGCGACACCGATGCCCGTCGCCAACATCTCGATCGATGTCGGGCGGAACACCGCCATCGGGGGTGGCCCTTTGCTGAACACGTCCTGGGCGTAAAAATCACATTCCGCCGGATCGGTGATCAGGGCGTCGTTGCCAACGGCTTGGGCAAGGGATGACAGGGTCATGCCGTGTGCCTGTCATCGGGATAGCGACCGAGCATCAGCAACAACGCCCCGCCGACGATGAAAATGATCGACGCAACGCGCAGGATCGGGTCGTAGCTGCCGGCCGATTCCCTGACGACTCCGTAGAATATCGGCGACGTGGCCGAAGCAAGACCGAAAGGCATGTAGAGCATCCCGTAAATGCGCCCGAAATGCGCCATGCCAAAATAGCGAGCCGCAAGGAAGGCAATGAGGTCTGACTCCGCACCCGCGGCAAAGCCGAGCAGAAACGCCGCCAATGTGATCATCGTTGCGTCACTCGATGTGCCCATCAGCAGGTAGCAGGACAGTGCCGGCATGCAGAGCGCCGGGAAGGCAACTGCCGGACCCCAGAAGCGGTCGAGCAGAAACCCAACGCCGAGCCGACCGACGAGCAAGCCAATCCCGACCACACCCATCACGCCGGCAGCGGCCTGGGTGCTCAATCCGTGGTCAGCGACAATTGCCGGAAGATGGATGTGCGCTCCGCCATAGGCACCAGCGATAAGCAGGATCGACAGCCAGAGCAGCCAGAACTGCCGGGTCCGGAGCGCCTGTTTGAAGGTCATGCCGACAAGGGCACCGCTGGCGGTTGACAGGGCAGCCGGGCGCTCGTCCGGTCGGGGCTCCCGAAAGACCGCCAGGATCACCGGCAGTGCAACCAGCAGCGGCAGCATCGCCACGATCGGAAACATCGCCCGCCACCCAAAATTCTCGATCGAAAATACTGCGAGGCGTGGAACGATGAAGGCGGCCACACTGGTGCCCAGCAGCATGATACCGAGCGCAAGACCGCGATTCTTGACGAACCACATCGACAGCGCCCGGCTCCAGGTGACTGGGGTCGACCCGATTCCGACGAGTCCGAGCAGGAAGAAGAAGAGGTAGAAACTGGAAATCGACGAGGTGGTGAAATAGGGCAGCGAAAAGGTTACGACGAACGCGGCCATCGACCAGATGCCAACCCGGCGAACACCGAACCTGTCGGCTAGGCCACCGAACACGGGCGCCAGCAACGCGGCGGTGATGCCGAATATCGTGATCGCAATGCTAACCTGCGCCCGGTCCCACCCGAACTCGTCCTTCAGCGGTATGAACAGGAACCCGAGGACGTTGAAGGGTAGCGGTGACGCTCCACACATCGTGCCGAGAAATCCCGCAGCCAGAACTTTCCAACCCGCTTTGAACTCAGACTGCTGCATCCCGCCCCCCGTTATGCAAGTGCCTTTGAAAACCGGTGCGGCCTGCAAAGCAGCGCTTGAATTTGTCCGGACAAGTTTTCATGTCGCCCCTGCCATGTCAAGCGAACCGTCTATATATCTGGCACCAATCGTCTTGACCGCGAACCGGCTTTCTCCCGACTGGCGAATATAAATCGCATTTCCCGCTTGACTAAAAATTTGTCCGGACAAATTACAAGACTGAGCAGGGGAGATAGAAACAAGTGAGTCCGGCCATCGGCCTACAGAGCATGTTGTTTGTTCCGGGCAACCGACCCGAACGCTTTGCCAAGGCGCTGGCGAGCGGGGCGGACTGTGTGTGCATTGATCTGGAGGACGCCGTCCCGGCCGGGGACAAGGCGACCGCCCGCGCTGCGGCGTTGCAATGCCTCGGTGACCCTCGCCTCGCGATCCGGATCAACGGACTGACCACAGCAGCGGGACTGGCTGACCTTTTGGCGTTGTCATCGGTCACCTTCAAGCCCCGTCTGCTGTTCATCCCGAAGGTCGAATCGGCACATGAAATCGCGATTGCGCGCAGTGTATTGGCAGATGTCGCGGTCGGCTTTGTACCGCTTGTCGAAACTGCCCGAGGTCTCCGAGCCGCCGATGCCATCGCGGTAGAGCCCGGCACAGCGATGATGATGTTTGGCGGCGGTGATTTTTCGGCCGAGCTTGGTGTCGAACTGGCATGGGAACCGCTATTGTTCGCTCGCAGTCGTTTTGTAATGGCGTGCGCCGGGGCTGGGATTCCGTCGATGGATGTCCCCTATATTCATTTGGGCGACCACGACGGCCTCACCACCGAAACAAGTCGCGCCAAGGCTCTGGGGTTCTCGGCCAAGGCTGCCATCCACCCCGATCAGGTCGCCACAATCCATCAGGTGATGCGCCCGACAGACGAGGAAATTGCCGACGCCCATGCGGCCATTGCTGCATTTGCAGCATCAGGGGGCGGGGCGGTAAGGTTCAAAGGCAAACTTCTGGAAGCGCCGCTGCTGCGGCGTTTCCACCAAGTCATCGCTATTGGGGAACAGGCATATGCGTGAAGGTGTCATCGAAGTCGGGCCGCAGAGATATCGCGAGACCTTTGGTCGCTATTATGAGCAATTCGTCGTTGGCGATGTTTATGAACATCGGCCAGGCCGCACGATCAGCGAAGCCGACAACACCTGGTTCACGTTGCTGACGATGAACACGCATCCGGCGCATTTCGACGCTGAGTTCGCCAAAAAGACCGAATTCGGGAAGCCGATTGTTGCCTCGCCGCTGACCGTCGCCATCCTCGTGGGCATGAGTGTCTCCGACGTCAGCCAGAAGGCGCTGGCCAACCTTGGCTGGAAGGAAATCCGGTTGTTGAAGCCGGTGTTTCACGGCGACACGCTTTATGCCGAGACCGAGGTCATCGACAAACGCGAGTCGGAAAAGCGCCCGCAGCAGGGCATCGTCACGATCAAGACGATCGGGAAAAACCAGCATGGCGAGATCGTTTGCGACTTTTTCCGGACGATGTTGATCTGGAAGCGCGGTTTTGGTCCGGCAGACGATTGAGGAATGAGCACAGTGAACATGTCGCCTGACACCGCACGGCCAGCGTTGGACCCGGAGGAGGAGACCGCCTTCCTCGATTCGATCCAGAAATGGATCGACCGCGAGCTGAAACCGGTTGTCCTGCATCACGATCACAATGACATCTGGCCGGCGGAGATCGTCGCGCAGATGACCGAAATGGGCCTGTTCGGTGCGACCATCGGTCAGGAATATGGCGGACTTGGCCTTCCCGCCAAAACCTACGCGAAAATTGTCGCGCTGATCTCGTCCTACTGGATGGCACCGACCGGCATCTTCAACTCGCATCTGATCATGGCCTGTGCGGTCGAACGGTTCGGGACGGCGGCGCAAAAAGCGCTGTGGCTGCCCAAATTCGCCAGCGGGGAAATCCGGGGCGGCCTTGCGCTCACCGAGCCCAATGCCGGGACCGATTTGCAGGCGATCCGCACGGTCGCCGTCCGAGACGGTGATGATTATGTGATCAACGGTACCAAAACCTGGATATCGAACGCGATCAACGGCAGCTGCTACGCGCTTCTGGTCAAAACCGATCCCAAGGCCGACCCGCGCTACAAGGGAATGAGCCTGTTCATCGCGCCGAAGGGCCCGGGCTTCACCACCGGCAAGAAGTTCGACAAGCTCGGGTACAAGGCGATCGACTCTGCCGAACTGATTTTCGAAAACTACCGGATCCCGGCGGCCAATCTAATCGGCGGGGTCGAAGGCCAGGGCTTTTTCCAGGCGACCGGCGGACTTGAACTGGGTCGGATCAATGTCGCAGCACGCGGCGTCGGCCTCGCAGAAGGATCGCTGCGGCTAGCAACTGAATATGCCCAGCAGCGGCAAACCATGGGCAAGCCGATTTCAGAGCATCAGGCGATTCAGCTGAAGATCGGCGAAATGGTCACCCGGGCCCGCGCCGCGCGCCTGCTGACCTTTGATGCAGCTGACGCCTATGACCGGGGCGAACGCTGTGACCTCGAGGCTGGCATGGCGAAATATTTCGCGTCCGAGGCCGCAGTTGCAAACTCGCAGGAAGCGATGCGGATCTATGGCGGGTACAGCTATTCCAAGGAATATGACATCGAACGCTATTACCGCGACTCCATGCTGATGTGCATCGGCGAGGGCACCAACGAGATGCAGCGGATGATTATCTCCAAACAATGGGTGAAACGGAACCCGGCGTGACCGCTCGCCCGCTGCCGCTCGCCGGCTTTCGCATCATCAGTGCCGAGCAATATGGGGCAGGGCCCTATGGGACGATGTTCCTTGCCCAACTCGGTGCCGAAGTCATCAAGATCGAGCCACCGCACAAAAACGGCAAGGGTGGTGGTGACACCGCTCGCGGGGTTGGCCCGCACTGGCTGCGCGAGCAGGAAAGCTTGTATTTCCAGAGCTTCAACCTGAACAAACGATCACTGACGCTCGATCTTGGCAGCCCCGACGGCCAGACCGTACTGCACAAACTGATCGCCAGCAGCCATGCCATGGCCAATAATTTGCGGGGCGATATCCCGGCGAAACTCGGCCTGACTTATGATGCGCTGAAGGCGATCAATCCAGCCATCGTCTGCGCGCACTTGTCCGCCTATGGCCGGGACAATGATCGCACCAAATGGCCGGGCTATGATTATCTGATGCAGGCCGAGGCCGGTTTCTGTTCGCTGAC
>JAYVLC010000224.1:0-13319 GCA_043759675.1 Sphingosinicellaceae bacterium | reverse complement strand
GGCACCGGTCTGTGCGTAAAATTTGCGGATATCGACGACGTCGGGGCCGACCGACCCGGACAGGACCGGAAATTCGAAATTCTTGCCTGCCAGCTCAAGATTCGCGTTGTCGGCCATGGCCCATCACCTTTCGTGCCCTGCGCCTGGTCAGCGCAGTTGATCGTCTATCCGTCCAAGACTCTCGTCGCGCCCCAGCGCTTCAAGAACCTCGAAAATACCCGGCGATGTCGTCGATCCGGTCAAAGCCGCGCGCAAAGGTTGCGCGACCTCCCCCAGCCCAACACCCGCCTGCTCTGCCACTTCGCGCACCGCGACCTCAAGGTTACCAGCCTGCCACTCGGTATCCGTGAATGCGCGACGAACCTGCCTTAAATACATCGGTGCCGGATCTTCTAGCAACTTCGCAGCGCGCTCGTCCATCATCAGCGGGCGGGTGCGAAACAGATACAGGCTGCTGGACGCTAACTCATTCAAATCTTTTGCTCTTGCTTTCAGGCCAGACATGCTGCGCAGCAGCAAATCAGTGTCGGTGGCGGTCATCACGCGGCCGATCTCGGTGGCGATCAGCGGACTGGCTAGGTCAACCAGCCGCGAGTCGTCGGCATCACGGATGTAGTGGCCATTGACGCTTTCCAGCTTCTTTAGATCGAGTCGCGCCGGTGCACGCCCCACGCCGGACAGGTCGAACCAGGCAATCGCCTGAGCCCGGCTGATAATCTCGTCATCACCGTGGCCCCAGCCGAGCCGGAGGAGATAGTTGGACAGCGCTTCGGGCAGGATGCCCATGTCGCGATAGGCTTCTGCACCCAGCGCCCCGTGCCGCTTCGATAGTTTGGCACCATCGGAGCCGTGGATCAGCGGCACATGTGCATAGACCGGCGCCTGCCAACCCAGCGCCCGGATCATCGCCAGTTGCCGGAACGCGTTGTTCAGATGGTCGTCGCCGCGGATGACATGTGTCACGCCCATGTCGTAATCGTCGACAACGACGGCAAGCATATAGGTTGGCGTCCCATCAGACCGCAGCAGCACCATGTCGTCGAGTTCGGCATTCTGCACCGTGACTTCACCCTGCACCGCATCGACGATGGTAACGGCACCGGCCTGCGGTGCCTTTAGCCTAACGACGGAGGAGACGCCCGCGGGGTGATCAGTGCGGTCCCGCCACGGGCTGCGGACCCGAAATGGCCGCTTCGCCGCTTCGGATTCAGCGCGCATAGCTGCCAATTCATCCTGCGTCAGGAAACAACGATAGGCGTGGCCCGCGGCAACCAGATGTTCGGCGACCTCGGCATGGCGGGCGGCGCGCGCGAATTGATAGATCGGGTCGCCGTCCCAATCGATGCCAAGCCACGACAATCCGTCCATGATCGCGTCGATGGCGCCCTGGGTTGACCGCGCCCGGTCGGTGTCCTCGATGCGCAGCTTGAACGCGCCGCCATGGTGTCGCGCGAACAGCCAATTGAACAGCGCGGTGCGTGCGCCGCCGATGTGAAGATACCCGGTCGGGGACGGCGCAAAGCGCGTCACCACCCGGGTTGTATTGCTTGCGCTCATGGACAACCTAGCCGAGAGTAATGCCCCGGAGCCGGGGAGACAATGTGTCTAGCATAGCGGTCGGAGGCGTTCAAACATCACGCGCGTCGCGCCTGCGTGCAGCGGTCGAGATTTCGCTCGCGACCGAGCGGCATCAGCTGCCGCTGTGGCTGCCCGTGGCGCTTGGGGCGGGCATCGCGGCCTGGTTTGGTTTGCCATGGCGCGAGCAGTGGGAAGCCGCGGTGCTGATATGTCTTGCCATTGCACTGGCGGGCATCGCCGTCGGCGGCCTGGCCGGGCGCGCGCTAATGATCGTCGGGTTGCTCGGGGCAAGCGGCGTCGGGCTCGCGTGGCATCGCGGCGCCGAGGTCGATCATATTCGGCTGGACCGCGAGCTCAGGGGCGTTCAACTTGACGGGCGGATCGTTGAATCACAATTGCTGCCGGGCCGCGACCGTTACCGGCTGGTCGTCGTTCCGAACCGCCCGGACCTGCCACGCCGCGTCCGGATCAGCTTCCGGTCGCCACCACCAGCGGCTGCCATCGCCGGAGCGACGATCCGATTGCGTGCAACGCTTCGCCCACCAGCCGGACCCAGCGTCCCCGGTGGCTATGATTTTGCCCAGCGCGCCTGGTTCGAGGAGCTGGGTGCCACCGGATTCGCGGTCGGACCGGCCGAGGTGATCGCGCCGGCACCGCCGCCCAGCGGGTTTGGGGCGCGCCTTGACGCGTTGCGCGTACATCTGACGCGGCGGATGCAGCAGGGTGTCGGCGGCTTGTCGGGCGGTGTTGCGGCGGCACTGGTGACCGGGGACACCGGGGGTATCACAGAGGAGGTGAATCAGGCTTGGCGTGACAGCGGGATCGCGCACCTCCTGTCGATATCGGGGTTGCACATCGCCGTTGTCGTTGGCGGCGCGATGTGGCTGGTACGCAAAACATTGTGCTTGAGCCCGTGGATTGCGCTCCGCTACCCGGTCAAAACCATCGCGTCGGGTTTTGCCGCGCTGGCAGGCATTTCCTACACGTTGTTGGCCGGGGCGCAGGTGCCAACCGTGCGATCCTGTCTTGCAACGCTGGTGGTGCTCGTCGGCCTGGCAGTCGGGCGGCAGGCGATCTCGCTACGTACCGTCGCTGTGGCGGCGTTCGTGATCCTCGTCGTCCGGCCCGAAGCGCTGAACGGTCCCAGCTTTCAATTGTCCTTCGCCGCTGTGGTCGCGATCATCGCCTTCTACGAATCGGCGTGGGGCAGGGTGATTCTGACTGCCGGCCCGGACGAACGGCGCAGCGTGCGATTGGCGCGCGGGTTTGCCGCACTGTTCGTCTCGGGACTGCTGGTTGAAATTGCCCTGTCACCGATCGCATTGGCCCACTTCGGGCGGACCGGTCTCTATGGTGTCGCCGCCAATCTGTTCGCAATCCCGTTCAGCAGCTTTGTCGTGATGCCGCTGACGGTTTTGGCCCTGGTGCTCGACCCATTTGGGCTTGCAGGGCCGGTCTTTGCCGCGCTGCGATGGAGCCTCGATATCCTGAACGGGCTGGCGTTGATGGTCGCCGCCTGGCCGGGGGCGGTTGGGCACACGCCATCCTGGCCGCCACGAGCCTATGCCCTGATCATTTCGGGCGGATTGTGGGTTGCGCTGTGGCGGACAAATATCCGCTGGGTGGGCGCAGGACCGGTGCTCGGCGGTTTGCTTTGGGCCTTGATGACGCCACCTGCCGACATATTGATCAGCCCGGACGGTCGCCATGCCGGGGTCGCGACCAGCGCCGGCGTCCTTGCCATGCTGCGACCACGGGCCGGCGGCTTTATCCTCGATATGATGGGAGACGCGTCAGCAGCCGGGCGGATGGTCGCGCTCGACGACGTCCCACAGGCCCGCTGCGCTCCTGAGGCGTGTGTTGTCCGACTTCAGCGCGGCGGGCGCAACTGGACGGTGCTGGCGACCCGGTCGCGGATGTGGGTGGACCGGGCGACCTTTGCGCCCGCCTGCGCGGCTGCCGACATTGCGGTCAGTGATCGCCGCCTGCCGGATTGGTGCACCCCGAGATGGCTGAAGCTTGATGCACCTGCGCTTGCCACGACGGGTGCCGTTGCGATTTGGCTCGACACCACCACTGTCCGGACGGTCGCCGACGGGCAAGGTGATCATCCCTGGAAAGCCGAGCCGGGGCTGCGGGGGTCGCCCGCTGGTCAGCTGAACTATCGGGCAAACCGCGCGGGAAACGCCGTGCACCATAGTCCGCCAAACTGGGCGAACGACTGAGCGTCGGGGCTGCCGACGGTTGCTTCAGTGATACCGCCGCAGCAGGCCGACCAGCTTGCCCTGTACCTTGACGCGCGACGGCAGGTAGATCTGCGGTTCGAACATCGCATTGGCGGGGTCAAGCTTGATCATCCCCCGCTCGCGTCGGAGGTATTTCAGGGTTGCGTCATTGTTGTCGACCAGCGCCACGACGATCTCCCCGTCCCGCGCCGTATCACAGCGCTGGATCAGCGCGTAGTCACCGCTAAGGATACCGGCGTCCACCATCGAATCACCCGATACCTCAAGCGCATAGTGATCGCCGGTTCCGAGCAGTGCCGCAGGGACCGACAGCATCTCGTCGCCTTGAAACGCCTCGATCGGCTGACCGGCGGCGATGCGACCGTGTAGTGGCAGGTCGATGATCCCGTCATTTGCCGCATGTGGCAGCGAGTTCCGGCCAAATTCGCCTCGCACGACATTGTCGGGCTTCGCCTCAGCGACTTCGGGCATCCGCAAGACTTCGAGGGCGCGGGCCCGATTCGGCAGGCGCCGGATGAATTTCCGCTCCTCCAGCGCCGAGATCAGCCGGTGAACCCCCGACTTGGATTTCAACGCGAGCGCATCCTTCATTTCCTCGAAGGACGGCGACACGCCGCCAGCCAAAAGCCGGGCATTGATGAAGGTCAGCAGCTCATGTTGTTTGCGCGTAAGCATTGTCACCATCTCCGCTCGGAACGAATGGCGAACAGTTACGAAGCGAACAGGTCGCTGTCAAGGGCCAGAACAGGAACATTTGCGCCGGCGGCCACCGGGCCGTCATATTCGGGACGGACCAGCAGGGCGTTCGAATCCGCGAGCAGGTGCAGCATCGAGCTGTCCTGCCGCCCGGCGGGCGTGACCGTCCACCGACCATCTGTGAGGATAATCCTGGCGCGCATATGGTCCCGCCGATCGCCATTTCGTGGTAGGTCAACCGTGGTCGCTGCCTGCATGAAGCGCGGCAGCGGGGCCGGGTTGCCGAGCATGGCGCGCACCACCGGAAGCAGCAATACTATCGTGCAAACCACAGCCGAGACCGGGTTTCCCGGTAGCCCGATCACCTGGGTCCCCCCAAGTCTCCCGCTCAGCATCGGCTTGCCCGGCTTGATCGCGACTTTCCAGAAATCGATACTGGCACCCAGTTCAGTCAGGACCGGCAGGACCAGATCATGATCGCCAACACTGGCACCGCCAACCGTCACCAGCAGGTCAAAGCCCGCCGCGCTGGCAAAGGCGGTCGCCAATACGGCACGGTCATCGCGGACGATCCCGCCATCGGTCACCTCAGCCCCGTGGGCGCCCAGCAATGCCGCGAGCATCGGGCCGTTCGAGCTGATGATCTGGTCCGGTCCCGGTGTCAGGCCGGCCGCTACCAACTCGGTGCCGGTGGACAGCAGCAGGATGCGCGGACGGCGGTGCACCGGGACCGAGGCATGGCCGCCAGCCGCCAGCAGGCCGATCCGGGTCGGTGTGAGCCTGTCGCCACGGGCGGCAAGGACAGTGCCGGCAAGAAAGTCGGCCCCGGCAGGACGGACATGGGCACCAACGCACGGCGGGCCCGCTCCGTTCAGAGTCGCAATGTCACCGGTCCGGACGATGTCTTCCTGCATGATGATCGTATCAGCCCCGCGCGGCATCGGCGCACCCGTGGAGATGCGGACGGCGGTGCCCGCTCCGGCCTCGCCGCCGAACCGGGCACCGGCAGCCGATTCGCCAATCACCTGCCAGGGACCCGGCAGGTCGGCCCAGCGGATTGCGTAGCCGTCCATCGCGGCGGCGGCGAACGGCGGTTGGGTCAGGCGGGCGGTGATGATTTCGGCGGCATGGCGCCCGACCGCGTCCGACAGCGAAAGCGTCTCAGCCGGGAGGGCGCTGACACCGGCAAGCAGCCGTGCTTGGGCCTCGTCAAGGCTCAGCATGCCAGTCGCCAGATTTGCCGCCAGTTTTCGACAGCAAGCGTATCCCGCCAATTTTCATGCCCTTGTCGATACTCTTTGCCATGTCATAGACTGTGAGAAGTGCGACAGAAACCGCTGTCATTACTTCCATTTCTACGCCCGTGACATGCGTGGTTCTCGCGGTGGCAACGGCTGTGACGCTATCGTCACCAACCGTCAGATCCACCGTCACACCGGTCAGCGGCAGCGGGTGGCACAGCGGGATCAGCTCTGCTGTGCGCTTGGCCGCCATGATTCCGGCGACCCGTGCGACCGCCAGCACATCGCCCTTTGCTGCCGCACCGCTACGGATTGCCTCAGCGGCAGCCGCGCTCATCAGGATTTGACCCTCGGCGATCGCCACCCGGACAGTCGCCGACTTGGCCGAGACATCGACCATCCGGGCAGCGCCGACGTCATCAATGTGCGTCAAAGCCATTCAGCCCTCCAGCAAGCGGCGCGTCGCAGATTCGACATCCGGTTGCGCCATCAGCGATTCGCCGACGAGGAAGCAGCCGATGCCCCTGGCCGCCAGCATGTCGAGATCAGCCCGCGTCTTCAACCCGCTCTCCCCAACAACAAGATAGCCCGGCGGCAATCGGTCCGCCAGTTCAACTGACAGGTTTATATCAACCTGCAATGTTTTGAGATTGCGGTTATTTACCCCGATCAGGCGCGTATTCAGTTGCTGCGCCTGCTCAAGTTCCTCGATATTGTGAACCTCAACCAGCACGTCCATTCCCAGCTCGCGGGCCGCAGCTTCAAGGTCTTTTGCCAGCGATATTTCAAGCGCGGCCATGATCAGCAGGATGCAATCGGCCCCGAGCGCCCGTGCCTCGACCACCTGATACGGGTCGATCATGAAGTCCTTGCGCAACACCGGCAAGCTCACCGCCGCCCGGGCCGCGACCAGATAGCTGTCGAGACCCTGAAACCACGGTTGATCGGTCAGCACCGACAGGCAGGTTGCGCCGCCGGCGGCATAGGCGCGTGCCAGCGACGGTGGGTCGAAGCCGGCGCGGATCAGGCCCTTTGACGGACTGGCCTTCTTGATCTCAGCGATCAGTCCGAACCGTCCGGCGGTGCGGGTGGTCTGGAGGGCCGCCCGGAAACCGCGCACCGGCGCTGCCGTGCGTGCGCCGGCTTCAACGTCAGACAGGGACCGCGCGGCCTTGCAAGCCGCGACATGGTCGCGTTTGTCGGCAAGGATGCGGGCAAGCGTGTCGCTCATCGAAAGGCGGCCCAGCGCGCCAGCAGGTCTTTTGCTGCCCCGTCATCGATTGCCGTTGCCGCCATCGTTGCTCCTTCGCGCCAATCACCGGCGCGCTCCGCGACCATCAGGGCTGCTGCCGAGTTGATCAACACGATGTCGCGATAGGCTCCGGGTACGCCGTCGAGCAAGCGCCGCAGCGCCCCGGCATTGTGGGCCGGATCGCCGCCGATCAGATCGGCGCCATCATGCAGGGTCAAACCGGCGTCGGCAGGCGAAACGGATAGCATTTCACTCAGCCCGCCCCGGAGCCGTGCGATGCTGCTCGGCCCGGTCACCGTAATTTCATCGAGCCCGTCGCTGCCGTGAACAACCATCGCGGTCTCACCGCCAAGGCGGGCCAGCGTTTCAGCAATCGGCTGGACCCAGCGCGAGGCCGGAACACCGATCAATTGCCGTTTGACGTTGGCCGGATTGGCGAGGGGCCCGAGCAAATTGAAGATCGTCCGGCCGCCGAGCGCGCGTCGGACCGCCGCGACGCGTGCCATCGCACCGTGGTGCCTCGCCGCAAACAGAAAGCCGATGCCGATTTCATGCAGGGATCGTTCGACGCTTTCAGGCGGCGCATCGATATCGACGCCGAGCTGCGCCAGCACATCAGCAGTACCAGACCGTGAAGATGCGGCGCGGTTGCCGTGCTTGGCGACTGGGACGCCGCAGGCGGCAACAACGATGGCAACAGCGGTTGAGACGTTGAAACTATGCTTGCCGTCACCACCAGTACCGCAGACATCGATTGCGCCCTCCGGTGCTTCGATGGTCAGGGCCCGCTGCCGCAGCGCCGCCGCAGCGGCAGCGATTTCATCGACGGTCTCGCCGCGATCCGCCAGATCAACGAGGAAACGGGCGAGATCCTCATCATCGGCCTGACCCTCCATGATCGTCTCGAACGCGGCGTGCGCCGTGGCTGCATCCAGCGGCTCGCGCGCTTCGGGCAGCAGGGCAGGGCTGCTCACGCTGCCTCGCGTCGGGCAGGGATGCCCGCGATATCAAGAAAATTGGCAAGCAAGGCATGGCCATGTTGCGTCGCGATGCTCTCGGGGTGGAATTGCACGCCGTGAATCGGCAGCGTCTTGTGCCGCACGCCCATAATGATCCCGTCTGGGGTGCGCGCGTTGACAACCAGCGCCTCGGGCAGGTCGGCCTCGGCGACGATCAACGAATGATAGCGCGTCGCCTCGAACGGGGCAGGGAGCCCGGCGAACACTCCGGTCCCGTCATGGTCGACCATCGAGGTCTTGCCGTGCATGACGGCGGCGGCGCGCGACACCGTCCCGCCAAACGCCTGACCGATTGCCTGATGCCCGAGGCAGACGCCGAGCACCGGCAGCCCGGCCTGTGCCGCCGCGCCGATCAGCTCGAGCGAAATCCCGGCCTCGTTCGGCGTGCAAGGCCCCGGCGACAGCAGGATCGCCTTCGCCCCCATCGACATCGCCTGCCCGACGCCGATCTGGTCGTTGCGCACCACCTCCACGCCTGCGCCCAGCTCCATCAGATAGTGGACAAGGTTCCAGGTGAAACTATCGTAATTGTCGATGACGAGGATCATGCGGAGCCGTCTAGCCGCAAGCGGGGTGCATGAGCAATGATCGGGCAATGATGGGTTGACACACCATATGTATTTCACCAAGATATTTCAGTGAAAGCCAACCTTATTGCGTATGACCGTCAGCGCTTTGCCGATGGCAATCTGGTCGAGATGACGATCTGGCAGTTGTCGGCACGGAGCAACGAGCGGCCGCACGGTCTGAAATATTCGTTGTTCTATGGTGGACCGGGCGGTCGGATCGTGGGGTATGACAATGAACGCGGGAAAGGCGACCATCGTCACTACCGCGACCGGGAAGAGCGGTACAGGTTCGTCGACGTGGAAATGCTGGTCGCAGACTTCCTGCGCGATGTCCGGCGGGAACGAGGTGGACTATGAGCGATACCGAACTTCATCTGCATACTGACGGCCTCGACGGGATGGGAAAGCGTTTCGTTCGGGCATGGCACGACGCCGGGGCGGGCAGCACCGCCGCCGGACAGAATCACGTAACGTTCGAGACCATGGAACAGTTCGCGGCGACGATGACCTCAAAGCGGGTTGCGCTGCTCCGTAATTTGCACGGCAATGGGCCGATGTCGGTCCGCGCGCTCGCAGCGGGGCTTGGCCGTGACTACAAGGCGGTGCACACCGATGTCGCCCTGCTGGAAAGTGCCGGGGTTATCGAGCGGCTTGCCCGTGACCGGGTGTCCGTGCCGTGGCATACGGTAAGCACCCAGCTTGACTTGGCAGCGTGATCGATCATTCGCAGAGATTGTGCGACGCACGATGATAACTGTGGACCTGCCAATGTTGGAAGACTCTGCGCTTCCGCTGTTTCTGAACCAACCAACCAACGACGTGCTTCAGTCCTTGCGTCAGACGCCGAACGTGATTTTCCAATGTCGAGCCGTCAGAAATTCTGGCGCGACCGCAGTTCCTGTGCAAGAATTGCAGCGGGGATTCGCGGTGTAGCTACTGCCCGAACCGCGCCTCGCCCGCCCGCCGTATCGCCTCCCGTGCCGCTGCGATCAGTGCCCCGGCTTTCGCCTCGCACTCGCGCTGTTCGTAGGCCGCGATGCTGTCGGCGACGATGCCCGCGCCTGCCTGCACATGCATGGTGCCGTCCTTCACCACCGCAGTCCTGAGCACGATGCAGCTGTCCATATTGCCGTCGGGGGAGAAATAGCCGACGCCGCCGCCGTAGGGGCCGCGTTTTTCGGCTTCGAGTTCGTGGATGATCTCCATCGCGCGGACTTTGGGTGCGCCGCTCACCGTGCCTGCCGGGAAGCCTGCCAGCAGCGCGTCGATGGCGTCCTTTGACGGGTCGAGGTCACCGCGCACGTTGGAGACGATGTGCATGACATGGCTATACATTTCGACCATGTTGCGGTCGGTGACGACGACGCTGCCGGGTGTCGCGACGCGGCCGACATCGTTGCGGCCAAGATCGAGCAACATCAGATGTTCGGACAATTCCTTGGGATCGGCCAGCAGGCTGTCACGCGCCGCGGCGTCCTCCAGCGCATTGCTCCCACGCGGCCGGGTTCCGGCGATCGGGCGGATCGTCACCTCATGGTCACGGACGCGGACGAGGATTTCCGGGCTTGAACCGATCAAGGCAAAGCCTGGCATGTCGAGGAAATACAGGAACGGCGACGGGTTGATGCGGCGCAAGCTCCGGTACAGATCAAACGGCGGCAGCGGAAAGTCGACAGTGAAGCGTTGGGCCAGCACGACCTGGAAGATGTCCCCTGCAAGGATATAATCCTTTGCGGCATCGACCATCGCGGCATAGCGCGCCGGATCGACAACCGGCACAGGGTTGCCAGCGGGCAGCGCTGCGGTCGCATATCGTTCGATTGGAACCGCCTGCGCAAGCCGGGCTGCGGCAGTCTCAATCCGCTCGACAGCGCGAGAAAAGGCGCTGTCAGCCGCGAGTTCACCCGGAAACACCGGCGCGACCAGAAACAGTTCGTCCTTCAGCCGGTCGAACACCAGAATCAGCGTGGGGCGCACGAACAGCATGTCGGGCACACCGAGCGGGTCGCGCTTTGGCTCGGGCAGTCGTTCGGCCAGCCGCGCGGTTTCATAGCCCATATACCCAACCAGGCAGGCCAGCGCCGGCGGCATCTCCGGGGGCATGTCCATCCGGATCGAGGCCACCAGCGCGCGGAGCTCGGTCAATGTATCACCGGGGCAGGGCTCGAACGCGTCGGGAGCGTGCGGCCAGTGCCGGTTGACCTCGCAAGCGTTGCCATTGGCGCGCCAAACCAGATCAGGTGCCAGGCCAAGCAGCGAATAGCGGCCCCGGACTGCGCCGCCTTCGACCGATTCGAGCAGAAAGCCGCCAGTGCCATCAAGGCCGAGCTTGAGCATCGCCGAGACCGGCGTTTCGGTGTCGGCGACGATGCGTGTCCACACCAGCTGCGCACGGCCTTGCGCGTAAATCGACGCAAAGGCGTCCGCTGGCGGCTGGATCATGGCGTCTCTGCGTCGCCCGAGCTGTTAAAGCGCTTCTTGACCGCAGCGATTGTCTTGGCGTTGCGCGCGACCCCGACGCTGTTCTGGAGCGACCGGACAAACTGCGCCGCGAGTTCATCCGGGATGCCCCGCGTGATCTGCGACTGCATCCCGCCGAGCGTGTTGAGATCGGCCTCGGTATTTCCCGGGATGATTTCATCGACCCGCACGACAAACCAGCCGACGTTGTCGGGTGCTGCCATTGCGCGCGTCGCACCAGATGGCAAGGTGAACATCATCGCGATTGGCGGCGGGATTTGCTGGCCGCTCCGGGACAGGTCGATACGGCGGCCACCGACGGATTGTGCGGCCGACAGCCCCCGGGCGGCGAGTGCCGACGCGAGCGTCTTGCCCGCCTTGACGTCGACGGCAACAGCTTGTGCAGCGGCTTTTGCCTTGGCGGCGGCTTGCACCCTGACCCAATCGGCAGCGACCGCGGCCTTGATTGCGGCAAGCGGAACCGGGGCCGGTGCGACAATTTCACCCGCAGCAAGGACGGCAAGCCGGTCCGGGCCCAATTTCTCGACGGTCGGTTCGTCTCCGGCTTCGGCGGCGAAGACTTTGGCGATCAGCGGCGCAAGCTCTTGCGGCAGCGTGAATGCCGCATTTTGAACCCGGCCATCGCTCGTCATCGGCGGCGTGGTCTGGATCGTCAGCTTGTGGGATTTTGCGACATCGGCGAGGCTCTGACCCTGCGCCAGCGCGTCTTCAATGTCGGCTACCTCAGAGGCTAGCGTGTCATCGGCTTTTTCTGCCCGAAGCAGGCTCGAAATCTCGGTGCGGACCGAGGCGAGCGGACGCGATTTGGTTGGCACAACCGCATCAACTCGCACGACATGCCAGCCAAAGTCCGACTTGATCGCCGTGGTCACGCCGCCGGTTGGCAGCGCGAAGGCTGCGGCTGCGATCAGTTTATTGCTTGAGGCTGCAAATTTTTCCTGGGTCACGGTCCCGACCGCAAGGTCTCCCGCGCCGTAGCCCGCCAGCTCGGCTGCAAGTTTGGCGAAGGATTCGCCTGCTTTGGCGCGCGTCGCAATCCTCGTGGCGGTGGCCTGATCCTGCGCGACGACCTGGCTCAAACTTCGCTGGGCGATGCCACCATAGAGGTCAGTATGTTCGCCGTAATAGGTTGCGATTTCAGCGTCGCCAATCTGGGTTGCGGCCTGGATTGCGTCCTTGGAGATGATTGCATAGCGCAGCGAACGACGCTCCGGGATCGTATAGCGGGTGATCGTGGCGCGGTAATATGCCGTCAGTTGTGCGTCGGTCGGCGACAGCCCGGCCGCAAATTTTGCAGACGGGATAACCGCGATCGAGCCGCGCCGCGCCTCCAGCAGCAAACTCGCATAGGGCGTCGCCAGCAGGCGTGGCGCATTGCTCGGGATGGAAACGGGAGCGAGCAGCTGCTGGGTCAGCTTGGCGCCGCGGATTTCTTGGCGAAGGTCCTTCGCCGTAAGGCTCTGGCTTTGCAGCGCCCGCTGGTAGGCGGCCTGATCGAACTTGCCATTGACCTGGAACGCCGGAATGCTGGCGATGTCGCCGTCAACCGCGCGGTCGCTGATCGCCAGCCCTTGCTGGACAGCGAATTCCTCGATGGCGGCGCGCCCCTCAAGCTGACCAACCAGCGCCTCCACCGCACCTTCCTTGACGGCTGCTGCGTTGGTGACGGCAGGGTTGTCCGCCCGCGCCCGCTTCATGAATCGGTCGAATTGATTGAGGAATTCCGGCTCGGTGATCGTCTTGTTGCCGACCTTGGCAATGGCCCCCGGTGCAACGCCACCGCCGCCGAATGGATCACTGACCCCGGTGATGACGAATGCCACGGCAATGAGCGCCAACAGGCCGATCATCACCCAGGATGTCATGATGCGGCGAAAGAAAGTGATCATTGTAGAGGAACCCGATTATTGCGACCGAAACTGGCGGCGAACCATAGGGAGGGGTCCGTCCCGGGGCAAGGCGGCTGGCGCGCCGACGTGTCGCTTGCTAGAGCCTGACCAACTTTGAAGGGAGCCGCTGGTGCGTCGCAAGCTGATTGCCGGGAATTGGAAAATGAACGGCCTCGGCACGAACATCGCCGACCTCGATGCAATCATTGCAGGGGCTGGCGGGTCGGATGCCGAGGTGGTGATCTGCCCGCCATTCACGCTGATCGACCGGTTTGTCCAGCGCGCCGCCGGGACCGCGGTGCGGATCGGGGCTCAGGATTGCCACCCGAATATGTCCGGCGCGCACAC
>JAYVLC010000223.1:0-2888 GCA_043759675.1 Sphingosinicellaceae bacterium | reverse complement strand
TAGCTGATGCGGAAGGCGGGGCTGCCGCCGAAGGCTGCGCCGTGGACGACGGCGACGCCTTCGCTGTCGAGCAGATAGGTGGCAACGGCTTCGTCGTTGCTGAGGATCACGCCTTGCGGCGTGGTCTTGCCGATCAATCCGGCGCAGTCCGGATAAACGTAGAACGCCCCTTCAGGCTTGGCGCAGCGCAGGCCGGTTGCCTGGTTGAGCATCGACACGACCAGATCGCGCCGCGCCTCGAACGCGGTGTTGCGTTCCGCGAGGAAATCCTGCGGACCGTTGAGCGCGGCAACCACGGCGGCCTGGGCGATCGAGCAGGGGTTGGAGGTCGACTGCGACTGGATTTTGGCGATGGCCTTGATCAGCGGAGCCGGGCCGCCGGCAAAGCCGATGCGCCAGCCGGTCATCGCATAGGCCTTCGAGGCGCCGTTGACGGTCAGGGTGCGGTCGTAGAGTGCGGGCACGACGTCGGCGATGGTGGCAAATTTGAAGCCGCCGTAGACGATGTGCTCGTACATGTCGTCGGTCAGCACCCAGACGTGCGGGTGGCGCAGCAGCACCTCGCCGAGCGCGCGGAGTTCGGCTGCCGAATAGGCCGCCCCGGTCGGATTCGACGGCGAATTGAGGATCAGCCAGCGGGTGCGCGGCGTGATCGCGGCGTCAAGCTGGGCCGGCGTGATTTTGAAACCGCTCTCGATACCCGCCGCGACAGTCACCGGCGTCGCGCCGCAGAAGGCGACGATGTCAGGATAGCTGACCCAATAGGGCGCGGGGATGATGACTTGGTCACCCGGATCAAGTGTCGCGACGAGGGCATTGAAGATCGTCTGCTTGCCACCGACGTTCACGGTGATCTGGTCGAGGCCGTAATCGAGGTTGTTGTCGCGCTTGAATTTGGCGCGGATCGCCTCCTTCAGCTCGCGGGTGCCATCGACGGCGGTATATTTGGTCTGGCCGTTGCGGATCGCTGCAATTGCTGCCTCTTTTACGAATTCCGGCGTGTCGAAGTCAGGCTCGCCTGCACCGAGGCTGATGATGTCGCGTCCGGCGGCTTTCAGGTCAGCGGCCTTGCCGGTGACCGCGAGGGTGGCGGACGGCTGGATGCGCTGAATGGCGGCGGACAGGAAGGCCATGGGGGTTACGACTTTCGGCAATGCTGCGGGGCGAACGGCGCTATAGCGGCGGGCTTAGCCCGTGACCAGACGGGCGCGCAACAAACCGCGCAGGGAATTGCCGATAAAGACGTTTTGCGAAAGGTCGGCGGCGGTTAACGGGGCTTCGATGGCGCGACCGCTGGCGAGCAGTTCGGCGCGCAGGACGCCGGGGAGGAGGCCGGCGTCGAGCGGTGGCGTCAGCAAACGCCCATCGCGCTCGACAAAAATGTTGGTGAAGCTGCCCTCGGTCAGCTGGCCGTCTGATGCGACAAACACCACCTCGAACGCGCCGCCGGCGGTGCGGGCGTCATCATAGAAGGCGCGGTCGGTGGTTTTGTGGGCAAGGCGCGGGTCGGTCGGGCTGACCGGTAGCGGAACCAGCCGGATATCGACCGGTTCGGCCGGTGTCTCGGGTGCCGGGGAGGCATGCAGGACCAGCTCGCCACCGGCAGACAGCATCAGCCGGACCCGGAGCGCGCCGGGGCGCCCAGCCACCGATTGTTGCAGCAGGTTGCCGACCGCGTGGGTGTCGAGCGGGAAGCCGTGGTAACGGGCCGAAGCCTTGAGGCGGGCGATGTGCCGGTCGAGCCGCAACATGCCCTCGCCGGGCTCCCACCGCATCGTTTCAAACAGGTCGAACGCGGGACGGGCAGCGCGGTCAAGGAAGGCCCCCTTGGCGAGACATTCAGCCCATTCGGCACCGGCCTCGCTGTCCGCGACGACCCCGGAGCCAAGCCCGATCACGGCCTGTCCGTCGCCAGATGTGGTCAGCGTGCGGATGGCGACGTTGAACATGGCATCGCCGCCCGGCGCGATGAACCCGATTGACCCGGTGTAGATGCCGCGCGGCTCCGGCTCGAGGTCGTTGATCACCTCCATCGCCCGAATTTTTGGCGCGCCGGTGACGGACCCGCACGGGAACAGGGCTGTGAGCACATCGACCGGCCCGGTGCCGATCTTGACCTGCGAGGTCACGGTCGAGGTCATCTGGTGGACCGTCGGATAGGTCTGGATATGGAACAGGTCCGGCACGGCCACCGATCCGGGCCGGGAGACGCGAGAGAGATCGTTGCGGAGCAGGTCGACGATCATCAGGTTTTCGGCGCGATTCTTCGGGTCTGCAGCCAGCGCGCGGGCTGCTGCGCGATCGATGTCGGGGCGGGGGTGGCGGGCCGCCGTCCCCTTCATCGGCTGCGCAGTCAGCTGGCCACCTTCAAGCGTGAAGAACAATTCCGGCGACAGACACAGATGCCAGGCGCTGCCCGTGTTGATCACCGCACCATAAGGCGCGCGCTGGGCGTTCCGCAGCTGACCGTAGAGCGCCAGCGGATGGCCATCATAGGCAATGTGCGCCGGGAACGTCAGGTTGATCTGGTAGATGTCGCCCGCAGAGATCAGCGCTTGGGCTTTGGCAAGCGTCGCCCGATAATCAGCCTCGGCAATTTGCGGCGACCAGCCGGTGATCGCCGCGCGGCCGGCGGTCAGGGCGGTGACCTCGTCACGCGCCAATCGCTGGCGACGTTCGAACAGGCCGAACCACAGCAACGGCGTGCCGGGCTGGCGGAAGCGCGGACGAAGCCTGGCCTCCAGCGCATAGCCGGCCTCGAACGCGGCAAAGCCTGCCGCCCATAGGCCCTTGGCACTCGCGGCGCGGATCCGGTCGAGGGCGGCGGGAATGTGATCCGGCTCCGTCGCGATGATGACGTCGACTGGCGCACTGAACAGCTTTGCCGG
>JAYVLC010000222.1:0-17754 GCA_043759675.1 Sphingosinicellaceae bacterium | reverse complement strand
GTCAGGACCTCCCGACGGGTAGCTGCTACTCTCGACGAGATCCTGACTTTCGTCAGGATGACGGGTTTATTCGGAGCAGGCGGGGCTGCATGATCACCCGCTACGAGCGCATGATTGCCACGCGCTATCTGCTGCCGGGCAGGGGGGAGGGGTTCATCTTCCTCGTCGCCTCGATCTCGCTGGTTGCGGTCGCGCTGGGGGTTGCCGCGCTGATCGCTGTGATGTCGGTGATGAATGGTTTTCGCGCGGAACTATTTGACCGCATTCTCGGTCTCAACGGTCACGCCGTGGTGCAGGGCTATGGTGGCCGTTTGCCCGGCTGGGAGCCGCTGGCCGACCATATCCGCCGCCTTCCCGGCGTGACCTCGGCGACACCGCTGATCGAACAGCCGTTGATGGCGTCGTTCCAGAACCGGGTTGAAGGTGTTTTGCTGCGCGGAATGACGGTCCATGACCTGCGGACAACGTCGGTCATCGCGTCGAACGTCAAGGCCGGCAATTTGTCCGAAGTGACCGAAGGGGCGAACACTGTCGCGGTCGGCAGCCGGCTGGCTGAATCGCTCGGCGCGACCATTGGCGACACCGTCAGCCTGATTTCACCGCAAGGGCAGGTGACGCCGTTCGGCGTTGCGCCGCGGATCGTCAGTTACCGGATCGGTGCGATCTTTGAGGTCGGCATTTTCGACTATGACAAGGCGTTCGTCATCCTGCCGATGCCCGATGCTCAGATATTGCTGAAAATGGGCGACAGCGTCGGGATGATCGAGGTCAAAACCGGTGATGCTGACCGGGTTGGCGAAATTCTCGCCCCGATCGCGCCGGACATCGCCGGGCGAGCCGTCGTGTCAACGTGGCAGCAGATGAACTCTGAATTGTTCGAAGCCTTGGTCGTTGACCGGGTGGTGATGTTCTGGGTGCTGTCGATCATCATCGTGGTTGCGGTGTTCAATATCCTCTCCAGCCTGATCATGCTGGTCCGGGCAAAGACCCGGGATATCGCGATCCTGCGCACCATGGGGGCCTCTCGCGCCGCTTTGATGCGGATTTTTGTGACGGTCGGCACTTTGATCGGCGGCGTCGGGATCATGCTTGGTGTCGGCCTCGGTTTCCTGATCCTGAACCAGCGCGAGGCGATTGTCGCGGGCGTGACCCGGCTGACCGGGGCCAACCTTTGGGACCCGTCGATCCGCTATCTGACCGAGCTGCCGTCGCGCACGGATCCGCTGGAGGTCGCTGGCATCGCGCTGATGGCGCTGGTCCTGTCGTTCCTTGCGACGCTGTATCCGGCGTGGAAGGCGGCGAGCACCGATCCGGTTCAGGTGCTGCGCTATGAATGATGTGCTGCGCGTCGCGGGCCTGACCCGCAGCTTCAAGCAAGGCAGTGTCGTCATCGACGTGCTGCGCGGTGTTGATCTGACGGTCGCACCCGGAGAGATTGTCGCGCTGCTCGGGCCGTCGGGGTCGGGGAAATCAACGCTGCTGCAGGCGGTCGGATTGCTCGAGGGCGGGTTTCAGGGCGAGATCGTGATTGACGGGCAGCACTGCGAGACGCTGTCCTCCTCGGAGCGGACCAAGGTCCGGCGCGACAAGCTGGGCTTCGTCTACCAATTCCACCACCTGCTGCCTGACTTCAACGCGGTCGAGAATGTCGTGCTGCCGCAACTGATCGCCGGTCGCAGCGCCGCTGTTGCGCAGGAGCGCGCGGCAACCCTGCTGGGTGATCTTGGTCTGGCCGAGCGCCTTGAACACCGACCCAGCCAGTTGTCGGGCGGAGAACAGCAACGCGTTGCCGTCGCCAGGGCGCTTGCCAATGAACCGGTCCTGATCCTCGCCGATGAACCGACCGGCAATCTGGATGAAGCGACCGCGCAAAAGGTCCTCGCCGAATTCCTGCGGGTGGTTCGTGCGGGTGGCCGTGCGGCGCTGGTCGCGACCCACAATCAGGCACTGGCGCGCGGGATGGACCGGGTGGTCACGCTGCACGACGGGCGGATTTCCCGCACTTAGGGCGCTACGCGTCCGACCGAGTCCGCCGAGATTTCAGGGCAGCCACCGTCGCCAACAAATTTGTGCCGGGGGCGTCGCGAATCGCCAGACAATGGCTTAGCAAAGCTGATGCCTCACGCGCCGTTCGTACATCTCCGGGTTCACTCCTCCTATTCGATGCTTGAAGGCGCGATGTCGCCGGAGGCGATCATCGCTGCCTGCCGGGCGGACGGGATGCCCGCCGTGGCGGTTACCGACCGCTCCAACATGTACGGCGCTCTCGAATTTGCCGACGCGGCCAAGACCGGGGGCGTCCAGCCGATCATGGGCGCGTTGCTGGCGATTGAGCGGCCCGGCGGGCGCGGTGCGTTTGGCAAACCGCTGCTCGATTGGCTCGTGCTGCTGGCGCAGGACTCGCAGGGTTATGACAATCTGGTTGCATTGGTGTCGGCGGCGCATCTCGATGGGGATTCGGTTGACGAGCCCTGTTTATCGCTCGGCGATCTTGAGGGGCGGACGGGCGGGCTGATTGCCCTGACCGCGGGCCGCGAAGGTGCGCTGGCGCGACTCTGTGCCGAAGGCCAGGATGCCGCCGCCGTCGCCTATCTCAACGCCTTGCAGCCCTTGTTCCCAGATCGGCTCTATATCGAACTCAGCCGCTGCGATGACGAGATTGAGGCGGCGGCCGAACCACATCTGATCCGGATTGCCCACGACCGCGATATCCCGCTGGTCGCGACCAACCCGGTGCTCTATCCGGACGCGGCCTTCCATCCGGCGCACGAGGTGATGCTCTGCATTGCCGACGGTGTGTATCTTGAGTCTCCAGACCGGCGGCGATCCTCCCGCCAGGCCTGGCTCAAATCATCGGCTGACATGCTGGCGCTGTTCGCGGATCTGCCGGAGGCGGTTGCCAACACGCTGGTGGTCGCGCGGCGCTGTGCGGTGATGTCGCCGAGCCGCCCACCGATCCTGCCGAGCCTGGCAGGCGACATTGACGGCGAGTCAGTCATGCTGGCCGAACAGGCTCGGGCCGGGCTCGACATGCGATTGGCCAAGCTTGGGATCAGTGGAGACGCGGCCAAACCCTACCGGGACCGGCTGGATTTTGAGCTGGGTGTCATCACCCGGATGGGCTTTGCAGGTTATTTCCTCATCGTTGCAGACTTTATCGGCTGGGCAAAAGCCCACGACATACCCGTCGGACCGGGCCGCGGGTCAGGCGCGGGGTCGGTCGTAGCCTGGTCGTTGCTGATCACCGACCTCGACCCGTTGCGCCTTGGCTTGCTGTTCGAGCGGTTCCTGAATCCGGAACGAGTGTCGATGCCTGACTTCGATATCGACTTCTGTGAAACCCGGCGCAGCGAGGTCATCGGCTATGTCCAGCAGAAATATGGCCGCGAGCAGGTGGCCCAGATCATCACCTTTGGGCGGCTGAAGTCACGGGCTGTCCTGAAGGACGTCGGCCGGGTGCTGCAAATGCCCTATGGTCAGATTGAACGGCTGGCGAAGATGATCCCCAACCACCCGACCGACCCGTGGACGCTGGAGCGGTCGATCAACGGTGTTTCGGAGCTGGCAGCCGAGCGCAAGGGCGATTTGGGGGTCCGGCGGCTGCTGGATCTGGCGATGAAGCTCGAAGGTCTGCCGCGTCATTCATCGACCCATGCCGCAGGGGTGGTGATCGGCGACCGGCCGCTGCGGCAGCTGGTGCCGATGACCCGGGACCCGAAATCCGGAATGGGCGTCACCCAGTTCGACATGAAGATGGTCGAAAAGGCCGGACTGGTGAAGTTCGACTTTCTGGGGTTGAAAACATTGTCGGTGCTGCGCCGCGCGACCGAATTGCTGGCGGAGCGCGGGGTCATCATCGATCTCGACGGCATGACCGAATGGGATGATCCTGAGGTCTATGCCCTGATGTCGCGGGCCGACACCGTTGGCGTGTTCCAGCTGGAATCAGAAGGGATGCGCCGCACGCTGGGCCTGGTGCGTCCGACGGTATTCGAAGACATTATCGCGCTGGTGTCGCTGTATCGTCCCGGGCCGATGGACAATATCCCAAGCTTTGGTGCCCGCAAGAACGGGCGGGAGACGGTCAGCTATCCGCACCCGCTTCTCGAACCAACCTTGGCTGAAACCTATGGCATCTTTGTCTACCAGGAACAGGTGATGGAGGCAGCAAAGGTGCTGGCAGGCTATACGCTTGGGCAAGCCGATTTGCTGCGGCGCGCGATGGGCAAGAAAATCCAGGCCGAGATGGACGCGCAACGGGAGGATTTCGTTGCGGGTTGCTACCTGACCCACCGGATCAACAAGCACAAAGCCAACGAACTGTTCGACCTGATCGACAAATTTGCCGGTTATGGTTTCAATAAATCCCATGCCGCCGCTTACGCTTTGATCGCCTATCAGACCGCCTGGTTGAAGGCGCATCATAAGCCAGAATTTTACGCTGCCTCAATGGCCTATGATATTGCGCTTACTGATAAACTGAGCATTTTTGTCGACGATATGCGGCGGTCGGGCGTTCGATGTTTGCCGCCGTGCGTCAATGCCAGCAAAGCCGATTTCAGCGTTGAGCCGACGGCTGCGGGCCTTGCCGTCCGCTATGCGCTGGGTGCGCTGAAGGGCGTCGGGGAGAAGGCGATGGCCGCAATGGTCGCCGAGCGCGATGTCGGCGGCCCGTTTGCCAAGCTTGACGATTTTGCAGCGCGCGTCGACCCGCGTCACCTCAACAAACGTCAGCTCGAATGTCTGGCCTCGGCTGGTGCCTTTGCGTGTTTCACCGACTGGACCCGCGCCGGCGCCCACGCTGTTGCCGAAGCGATCTTGGGGACGGCCGGATCGCGGCAGGAGGAGCGCGAGACCGGGCAGGGCGGACTGTTCGGCGGGAGCGGATCGGAGGAGGCGACATCATCCAACCTGATGCTGCACCGGCCACGGACCGCCGGGTGGACGCTCGCCCAGACCATGCAGCAGGAGCAGGATGCGTTCGGGTTTTTCTTCTCCGGACACCCGGTCGACCAGTTCCGTCATGTCGCGGAAGGCGCGGGCGCGCGAACCTATGCGGCGATCTGCGAAGCCGGTGGTCCGATTGGTGGTGGCAAGACCTCGGGCGTGATGGTTGGCCTCGTCGAGGATGCAAAGTGGCGCACGCCGCAGGCTGGTGGCTCGGGGCGCGGCAGCAACCGCTATCTGCTTCTCACCCTGTCTGACAGCACTGGCGGCTATGTCGCCAGTTGCTTCGACGAGTTAGCGCAGCCCGCTGTCGAGGCTGCCGCAAAGTCGGGAGACCCCGTCCTGATGCAGGTGGAATTGCAATGGCGCCCTGGTGAAGACGCGCCGCGAATCACCGTTCGGGGGCTGACCCCGCTGGCTGAAAAGGCAAAGCAGCAGCGCAGTCGCGTGCTGATTGAGCTGTCATCACCCGCAGGCATCGACACGGTCGCGGCGCTCCTCAGCCCGAAACGCGGCGGCCGGAGCGAAGTCCACGCGCAGATCCAGCTGGCGGGCGGCCGGTTTGCCCATCTGGTTTTGGGTCGCGACTACGCCGTCGACGCTGAACTGCAGGACCAGCTGGCAGGGGCGGCAGGCGTGGCAGGGGTGCAGCTGACGCCGCTCGACAGCCGACGCTATCAGGGCTGACAGTCGGGGGCTGCTTGAATTTGCAGGCCTTTCACTGATATTAGACCAGCTAACACCGCCAGCGGGACTGTATGGGCTATTCAATCAAGGACAAGCTTGTTGTTGCGGTCTCATCGACTGCGCTGTTCAATTTTGCCCGCGAGCATCAGATATTCCTGACCGAGGGGCTGGAGGCGTTTCGCAAATATCAGCGCGACAATCTGCATATTGTCCCGAAACCGGGCACCGCCTTTCCCTTCATCAAACGGCTGCTCCACCTCAACAAGGTGTTCCACGAGCAGCAGCCGGTGGAAGTGATCATCCTGTCGCGCAACGACCCGGAGGCAGGTTTGCGGATGATGAATGCGCTGCCCAAATATGACCTCGACATCACCCGGGCGATCTTCCGGTCTGGGGAGAGGTCTTACCCGTATATGAAGGCGCTCGGGGCGTGCCTGTACCTCAGCACGCATGAAGAGGAGGTGCGGGAAGCTGTCGATGCCGGCTACGCCGCCGGCCATGTCCTGCCCTGTGGCAACGCCGAGGATGACGGCGATACGCAGCTCCGGATCGCGTTCGATTTTGACGGTGTGATCGTCGATGACGAGGCTGAGCACCAATTTGCCAGCGGTGGCCTGCCGCTGTTCCATCACCATGAGGTCGAACACCGCAAGCGGCCACTCAGCTCCGGGCCGCTGATGCCGCTCCTGAAGCATGTCTCGAACCTGCAGCGGCTACAGCGGGAGAACCCGGGTGCTGTGAACGCCCCGGGCAAAGCGATCCGGGTGGCGATCCTGACGGCGCGCAGCATGCCGGCGCACGAGCGGGTGATCACGACGCTTGCGGCCTATGACATCGAGGTGGACGAGCTGCTGCTGACCGGGGGGCTGGAGAAGAAGGCATTCCTCGATGTGATGCGCCCGCATATGTTCTTTGACGATCAGCTCACCCATCTTGAGCCCGCAGCGCAAGGCATCCCATGCGTCCATATTCCCTTCGGGATGCGCAACCGCCTTGCGCCGATCGCCCTGCCGATCCTGAAGGCGCCAAAGCGGCCAAGGGCGCGCAAGACTGCGGCGCCCGAACCGGCGACTGCCGGGCTCGACCTTGCCGCAGAGACGCCGGTTCGCAGCATCGCTTGATTTCCGGAATTACCCCGGCTAAGTGCCCCGCCATCACACAGGCGAGGGAATGCCTTCCCGGTGCCTTGGCGTTCGCGTCAGGGCTAACCTTCGCCGAGGACATAACCGGAAAAAGGAGAGAACGTATGGCGACTCCCGTCATCACGATGCAGCAGCTATTGGAAGCAGGGGCCCATTTCGGGCACCAGACACACCGCTGGAACCCGCGGATGAAGCCGTATATTTTCGGCGACCGCAACGGTGTTCACATCATCGATCTGTCGCAGACCGTACCGCTTTTCGCGCGCGCTCTCGACTTTGTCCGCCAGACCGTCGCCGCCGGTGGCAAGGTGCTGTTCGTTGGCACCAAGCGTCAGGCGCAGGAGCCGATTGCCGATGTCGCGCGCCGGTCCGGCCAGCATTTCGTCAATCACCGTTGGCTCGGCGGAATGCTGACCAACTGGAAGACCATTTCCGGTTCGATCCGCAAGTTCAAGCAGCTCGAAGAGCAGCTGTCGGGAGACACGCACGGCCTTACCAAGAAGGAAGTGCTCAAGATGACCCGCGAGCGCGACAAGTTCGAAGCCTCGCTCGGCGGTATCCGCGACATGGGCGGCCTGCCCGACATCCTGTTCGTCATCGACGTCAACAAGGAAGAACTGGCGATCAAGGAAGCCAATGTTCTGGGGATTCCGGTCATTGCCATCCTCGACACCAACACCGATCCAAGCGGAATTGCCTTCCCCGTTCCGGGTAACGACGACGCCAGCCGCGCCATCCTGCTGTATACCAACGCGATTTTCGACGCGATCATGGCGGGCCGCGAGGGCCACCAGTCGAGCCGCGGTGTCGACATCGGTGCAATGGACGCGCCGCCGGTCGAAGCCGCATTGGCCGAGCCGGTTGTGGTCGAAGCCGCTGGTGTCGTGGCTGAGCCCGAGCCGGTTGTCGAAGCCGCTGCTGTCGTGGCTGAGCTCGAGCCGGTTGTTGAAGACGCTCCGGCTGAGGCCGCCGCCGCTGAGGCTGTGGCGTAGTTGCGCCCCGCGTAACAATTCATCGTCATTCCCGCGCAGGCGGGAAGCCACTCCTCAGCGCGCCCGGACCGTTCCGGTTTTGCTGAGCGGTGGGTCCCCGCCTTCGCGGGGATGACGACGGGAAAACAAGGAACAATGACATGGCCGAAATCACCGCGAGCATGGTGAAGGACCTGCGCGACCGTACCGGCGCCGGGATGATGGACTGCAAGAAGGCCCTCAACGAGACCGGCGGCGACTTTGAAGGCGCGGTTGACTGGTTGCGGACCAAAGGGCTCGCATCGGCGGCGAAGAAAGCCGGTCGCGTTGCGGCCGAAGGTCTGGTCGGCGTTGCCGTCTCCGGCAAAACGGGCGCTGTGGTTGAGGTTAACTCCGAAACCGATTTCGTCGCCAAGAACGAGCAGTTCCAGGGCTTCGTCCGGGAAGTCACCCGGATCGCGCTTGTCGCAGGTGCCAATGTCGAGCTCATCGCCGCGTCGGCGATGGCGACCGGCGGCACGGTTGCCGAAGTGCTGACCAACAATATCGCAACGATTGGCGAGAACCAGTCGCTGCGCCGCGCTGCGATCATCGAGGTGACCGAGGGCGTGGTGGCGTCGTATGTCCACAATTCGATCGGGGCCGGCCTTGGCAAGATCGGGGTTCTCGTCGCGCTTGAATCAGCGGCGCCGACCGAGGTGCTTGAGGCGCTCGGCAAGCAACTGGCGATGCACATCGCTGCTGCCAATCCGCTGGCGCTGAGCGAAGCCGAAATTGATCCGGCAATTGTCGAGCGGGAGCGCGCCATCGCCCGCGAAAAGGCCGCAGCCTCTGGCAAGCCGGCCGAGATCATCGAGAAGATGATCGAGGGCGGGATCCGCAAGTTCGGCCAGGAGAATACACTGCTTGGTCAGGTGTTTGTCATTGATGGCAAGACCAAGGTTGCCGACGTCGTCGCGAACGCCGCAAAAGCTGCGGGCACGGCCATTGCGCTGAAAAGCTTTGTGCGGTTTCAGCTTGGCGAGGGCATCGAAAAGGCGGCCACCGACTTCGCCGCCGAAGTTGCAGCGACCGCCAAGGGCAATTAGCCGCGGTTGTCAGAGACCGGTCCGGCGGCTTGTCCGTTGCCGGACCGCTCTCTATGGTGTCTGGTGTTCCCAGGGGGAGGGACATTGATAATATGGCCCGACAACCGTTCAAACGGATATTGCTGAAACTCTCCGGCGAAGCGCTGATGGGTGACGGTGCCTTTGGCATCGACACTGCGACAGTCGCGCGGTTGGCAGAGGAGATCAAACTGGCGCGCGACGCGGGGTTTGAGCTGTGCCTGGTCATTGGCGGCGGCAATATATTCCGGGGACTTGCCGCAGCGGCCAAGGGGTTTGACCGGACCAGCGCCGACTATATGGGCATGCTGGCGACCGTGATGAATGCCTTGGCGGTTCAAAATGCGTTGGAGCGCATGGGTGTCGATACCCGCGTCCAGTCCGCCATTCCGATGGCAACGGTCTGTGAGCCCTACATCCGTCGCCGCGCGACCCGCCATATGGAAAAGGGCCGCATCGTCATATTTGCCGCCGGGACCGGCAACCCGTTCTTTACCACCGACACGGCTGCGGCGCTGCGGGCCGCCGAGATGGGCTGCGACGCCCTGTTCAAGGGCACCTCGGTTGACGGCATCTATGACAGCGACCCCAAGAAGAACCCCGACGCCAAACGCTATGCCCGCATCGGCTTTGGCGACGTCCTGAGCCGTGACCTGAAGGTCATGGACGCATCGGCGGTCGCGCTGTGCCGGGACAATGACATCCCGATCGTGGTGTTCAACATCCGGGAGCACGGCAATCTTGCCCGTGTGCTTGCCGGAGAGGGTGTTTCCACGATCGTCAGCAACGAGGTTTGAGAGATGGCCATTTTTGACCCCGCAGCGACCAAAGCTGACCTCGAACGCCGGATGAAGGGCGCGCTGGAAACGCTGAAGCATGACCTTGGGGGCTTGCGGACCGGGCGGGCCAACACGTCGTTGCTCGATCCGATCACCGTCGAAGTCTATGGCTCCAACATGCCGCTGAGCCAGATTGCCACCGTCACCGCACC
The DNA here is from genome assembly GCA_043759675.1 of Sphingosinicellaceae bacterium. GTDB lineage: Bacteria > Pseudomonadota > Alphaproteobacteria > Sphingomonadales > Sphingomonadaceae > JADCGM01. Next base: position 7,910 of record JAYVLC010000222.1, on the reverse strand, counting down.
CGACGCCCGGATGCTGGCGGTGCAGGTTTGGGACAAGTCCAACGTGCAGATGGTTGACCGGGCGATCCGCTCGTCGGGTCTCGGCCTCAACCCGATCACCGACGGGCAGACGCTGCGGCTGCCGATCCCTGACCTGACCGAGGACCGGCGCAAGGAGCTGGCAAAACTCTGTCACCAATATTCGGAGAAGGCAAAAATCGCGGCCCGGAATGTAAGACGTGATGGAAACGAAAGCCTGAAAGCTGCTGAAAAAAAGGGCGATATCAGTCAGGACGACCAAAAGCGCCTCGAAACCGAGGTGCAGAAACTGACGGATCGATTCATCGCGGATATCGACGCGGCATCGGCCCAGAAGGAAAAGGAAATCCTGAACAAGTGACCGCGCGGTCTGCCCGGATTGACCATGACGCCCGCGGTGGCGCTGCGCCGTCATCGGCGCGGCATGTCGCGATCATCATGGACGGCAATGGCCGTTGGGCGAAAAAGCGCTTCCTGCCACGGATTGCCGGGCACCGCGCCGGGGTTGAAGCGGTCCGGCGGGCCGTCGAGGCTGCCCCCAGGCTCGGGATCGAAGTCCTCACCCTCTACGCCTTCAGCTCGGAAAACTGGAAGCGGCCGGCGGATGAGGTCGATGGCCTGATGGGCTTGCTCAAACATTATCTCCAGAGCGAGATCGACGATTTGCACCGCAATGGTGTGCGGCTGCGGTTTATTGGCGACCTCGGCCGACTGAGCGCGGACCTGCAGGACCTGATCGACCGTTCCAGCCAACAGACCGACGCCAACCGCAAGCTGACGCTGGTTCTGGCGCTGAACTATGGCTCGCAGGATGAGATTACCCGCGCGGTCAAAAAACTTGTCGCCGACGGCGCGGAGGTTACGCCCGAAGGCATCGAGGCGCGGCTGGATACGGGGGGCCTGCCGCTCCCGGACTTGATCATCCGCACATCGGGCGAAGTCCGGCTTTCCAACTTCATGATGTGGCAGGCGGCCTATGCCGAGCTGCACTTTACCGACGTGCTTTGGCCCGATTTCAACGAGGCTGCACTTCGGGCCGCCCTCTCGGCATTTGCCGAGCGCGAACGTCGTTACGGCGGCCTGTGAGCAACGATCCGCAACCTGAGTCGCCCAAAAGCGACCTGATGCCCCGGGTGATTGTTGGGGTCGTGCTGATCGCCGTTGCGCTTGGTGCGCTCCGGGCCGGGGGGCTGTGGTTTGGCGCCCTTGCGACGCTTGCATCGCTGCTGATGTTTGCCGAATGGTCACAGATGCACCAGATTGGGCGCGCGAAGCGGTTCGTCGGTCTGGTGGTGATTGGTTTGTCCTGTGTTGCGGCGATGCTCGGCCTCCCGACCTATGCCGTGCAGGGCCTGATCCTCTTTGCCGGTGCCTGGGCGTTGTCGCAGGATGCATTTCGCCGCGCCGGCGACGGCTTGGCCGCGGGACTTGTTTATGCCGGGTTGCCGGGGATTGCGCTGATCTGGCTGCGCGAGCCGAGCGGTCTTGGTATCGTGCTGTGGGTCCTGCTGATCGTCTGGTCGACCGATATTCTTGCCTATTTTTCCGGTCGGGCGATTGGCGGGCCGAAAATTGCCCCCCGCATCAGCCCGAAAAAGACCTGGGCCGGATTGATTGGCGGCATGAGCGGAGCCGCGATCGCAAGTGCGGCGATGGCAGTCTGGTGGTTTCAGGCCGATTTCGCGCGGGCCGGGGGCCTTGGCGATCCGTCTGGTTTCTGGAATCCGCGCAACCCGGTCGCCATGGCGCTGATTGGGGCGGTACTGGCGGTGGTTTCCCAGGCGGGTGATTTCTACGAGTCATGGCTGAAACGCCGGGCTGGGGTGAAAGATTCGGGCAAGCTGCTGCCAGGGCATGGCGGGGTGATGGACCGGCTCGACGGTTTGGTCCCGGTTGCGGTGGTGGTCGCCGTGCTGATGGCAGCGCCGCGGTGGTTCGGATGAACGCCAGACGTAGCGTGACGGTGCTGGGATCGACCGGTTCGGTCGGCACGTCGACGCTTGACCTGCTGGAGCGCGAGCCGGAGCGCTGGCATGTCGCAGCGCTGACGGCAAACACCGACGTCGCCGGGCTGGCCGCACAGGCGCGGCGCATCCGGCCCGATGTGGCGGTCATTGCCAACGACCGCTGCTATGCCGACCTGAAAGACGCGCTCTCGGGGACCGGAATTGCCGTTGCAGCGGGCAACAGCGCGCTCAACGAGGCAGCGGACCGGCCGTCCGATGTCGTGATGGCGGCAATTGTCGGGGCGGCAGGCCTTGCCCCGACTTTGCGTGCGGTCGAGCGCGGGGCCGTGGTCGCATTGGCCAACAAGGAATCACTCGTGTGTGCCGGGGACCTGGTGACCCGCACTGCGTCCCGGACCGGTTCGCGGTTGCTGCCGGTTGATTCGGAGCACAATGCCATCTTCCAATGCTTTGACTTTGAGCGGCCCGAACGCGTCGCCCGCGTTATCCTGACCGCAAGTGGTGGGCCGTTCCGGACATTATCCTATGCTGCGATGCGCGGCGTGACGCCTGAGCAGGCGGTTGCCCACCCGGTCTGGTCGATGGGGGCGAAAATTTCAGTCGATAGTGCGACGCTGATGAACAAGGGGCTGGAACTGATCGAGGCGTTCCACCTGTTTCCGATTGATGCCGAAAAGCTCGATGTCATCGTTCATCCGCAGTCGGTGGTGCACAGCCTTGTCGAATATGTCGATGGCTCGGTCCTGGCGCAGCTCGGGACGCCTGATATGCGGACCCCGATCAGCTATGCGCTGGCCTGGCCCGACCGGATTGCCACGCCGTGCCGGCGGCTTGACCTGATCGAGATCGCGCGGCTTGATTTTGAGGCACCGGACCCGGTGCGCTTCCCGGCGCTTAACCTTGCCTGGGCCGCGCTGCGTGAGGGGGGGTCGGCACCGGCGGTCTTGAATGCCGCAAATGAAATTGCCGTAGCGGCGTTCCTCGGGCGCAAGATCGGCTTCCTCGATATCGCCGCAATCGTTGGCGAAACATTGGATCGTATGGCCAGCTTGCCGATGTCGAGTTTGGATGATGTGATGGCGGTCGATGCCGCGGCCAGGGTCCGCGCCGGTTCGCTGGTAAAGGCGAGGATGAATTGATGGAACTCGCGCAACCGACATTGTTGTACACCGCCGGGATGTTTGCCCTGGTCATTGGCGTCCTGGTGACGATCCACGAACTTGGCCACTATCTCGCCGGTCGCATCTTCGGCATCCGGGCCGAGACATTTTCGGTCGGCTTTGGTCGGGAATTGTTCGGCTGGACCGATAGGCGCGGCACCCGGTGGAAGCTGTCGATGTTGCCGCTTGGTGGCTATGTGAAGTTCGTTGGGGACATGAACGCTTCGTCGCAACCCTCTCCCGATATTGAGAATTTTCCGGAAAATCAACGGCAGGGGATTTTTGCGTTTGCCCCGCTGTGGCAGCGGGCGATCATCGTTGCAGGCGGTCCCGTGATCAACTTTCTGTTCGCCATTGCGGTGTTTGCGAGCTTCTTCACGGTCTACGGCCACCCCTATACGCCAGCGACCGTTGATTTCATTGCCGAGGGCAGTCCGGCCGAGGCTGCCGGTTTCCGGATTGGCGACCGCATTGTCACGCTTGACGGCCAGCAGATCGGCCGCTTCGAGGATGTGGTGCGGATCATTTCGATCAATCCAGGCCGGGCCGTTGCAGCGGTGGTTGACCGTGGCGGGACGACAGCGCAGCTGACCGTGGCCCCGGCAGTGCTGATTGAGAAGGACCGCTTTGGCAATGTCTATTCAAGGGGCCAGCTTGGGGTCGGGAGCGCCCGGCAGATTGTCGAGAAGATCGGGCCATTCCGGTCGATTGTGGTCGGCGTTGAGGAGACGGTCTCGTTGACCCGCGCGATGACGGATACGCTGGTGCAGGTCGTGACCGGCAGGCGTTCGGTCAAGGAGCTTGGCGGCCCGCTGAAGATCGCGCAATTCTCGGGCCAGCAGGCTTCGATGGGCTTGCTGAACCTCGTGCAGTTCATGGCGCTCATCTCAATTAACCTCGGGTTCATTAACCTGCTGCCAGTTCCCATGCTCGACGGCGGACATCTCTTCCTCTATGCGATCGAGGGCGTTCGTCGGCGGCCCCTCAATCCGAAGGTCCAGGAATGGGCCTTCATGTCGGGTTTTGCAGCGTTGGTCTCGCTGATGCTATTTCTGACGTGGAACGACCTTGCGTCGTTCGGGGTGTTCAAGCATTTGGCGGGCCTGCTCGGCTGACGTCCCTCGTGGGCGGGCTGGATTGTGGTGGAGAAGGGCGGGTACGCGTGATCGATGGCGTTGGGACGATGAGGAACCGTGCGCGGCGGCTGACAGCGGCATTGCTGGTCGGGACCATGCTTGGCGGCATCGCGGTGGTGCAGCCGAGCGACGCGTTGGCCCAACAGGTCACGCCGTCTGCGGCTTCGCTGACCAGCGGTGTCGTGCGCGAAATTATCGTGCGCGGCAGCGAGCGGCTCGAGCCCGAAACTGTCCGGTCCTATGTCGATCTGCGCGTCGGCGACACCTATGACCGCGAGCGGCTCGATCAGGCGCTGAAGGCGATGTTTGCCACCGAGCTGTTTGCCGATGCGCGGATTCGTGACGAAGCCGGAACGCTGGTGATCGAAGTGCGCGAGAACCCGGTGATCAACCGCATCGTGCTGGAGGGCAACAAGCGGCTGAAGGAAGAAAAGATCCGCGAGGAAATCCGCCTTGCGCCGCGTCAGATTTTCACCCGATCCAAGGCCCGCGCCGATGTTGCGCGCATCCTTGAGCTTTACCGCCGACAGGGCCGCTTTGCCGCGTCGGTTGATCCCAAGATCGTTCAGCTCGATCAGAACCGCGTTGATGTGGTGTTCGAGATGAACGAGGGCGCAAAGTCCAAGGTCCGCCAGATCAACATCATCGGGAACAAAGCGTTTTCCGACGGAAATCTGCGCAAGGAGATGGCGACCAAGGCATCGCGCTGGTACAAAATCTTCACCTCCAACGACACCTATGATCCTGACCGTCAGGCCTATGATCAGCAAAAGCTGCGGCAATTCTACCTGTCCAAGGGCTATGCCGATTTCCGGGTTGTATCGGCGGTCGCCGAGCTGACGCCGCAGAAGGACTTCATCGTGACCTTCGTCGTCGATGAGGGGGAGCGCTACAAGTTCGCCGAGGTCGATCTCGAAAGCCAGATACGCGACATCAAGCCCGAAGCCTTCAAGAGCATCATCCGTCTGAAAAAGGGTGACTGGTATGATGCCAAGGCGGTGGAGGACACCGTCACCTCGCTGACCGACACCGTTGGCCTGCTTGGCTATGCCTTTGCTGACATCCGTCCGAACTTCGACCGCAACAAGGCAAAGCGGACGATGAGCGTGACCTTCCTGATCAACGAGGCGCCGCGCGTCTATGTCGAGCGGATCGACATCAACGGCAACACCCGCACCAAGGACAAGATCATCCGCCGCGAGTTCCGGCTGGCCGAGGGCGATGCGTTCAACACGATCAAGGTCAAGCGGTCGCGCGATCGCATCCAGTCGCTGGGGTTCTTTCAGGAAAAACTGGAAGTCGAGCAGAAGCCGGGTTCAACGCCCGACAAGATCGTGCTCGGCGTGAATATCGAGGAAAAATCGACCGGCACGCTCCAGGTTTCGGCAGGCTTTTCGAGCCTTGAGAAATTCATCCTCAACCTGTCGGTCGAGCAGCGCAATTTCCGCGGCATGGCGCAGCAACTGCGCACCTCGGTCAATTATTCCAGCTATTCCAAATCGGTCAATCTGGGGTTCACCGAGCCGTATCTGTTCAACCGAAATCTAGCGCTTGGGGCGGACATCTTCCGGCAGGATTCAAAGTCATTCGGGTTTGGCGTGAACAACGCCCGGCAAAATATCTACAACCAGCTGACGACCGGATTCCAGCTGCGCACCGGCTTTCCGATCACCGAATATTGGGCTGCCTCGACGCGCTATGGCCTGTCGCAGGAAAAGGTCAAACTCGCCGACCAGTTCTTCAATGACCTGAACATCCCCGCCGACGGAATTCAGCCGTCCGAGCGGATCAGCACCAACTGCAACGCGGGATTCTTTGTTTGCGAAGCCGTCGGCGACTTCACCATCTCCTCGGTCGGCTACAGCGTCGTTTTTGACAATCTCAACAACCGCGTCCGCCCGAGCCGGGGCAACCGCTTCGTGTTCAACCAGGATCTCGCTGGCGTTGGCGGCGATGTGAAATATCTGCGGACCCGCGCCAATTTCGACAAATATTGGGGCTTGCCGGCCGGGTTCATCCTGAACGCGGGAGGCGAGGCCGGCTATATCCGCGGACTTGGCGGCAAGAGCATCCGCCTCACCGACCGCTTCTTTCTTGGCGAGCCAGACCTGCGCGGCTTTGACATTCGTGGCGTCGGGCCGCGGACGATCCAGCGCGGCGTTGACCCGCTGACCGGCGCTGTGCTCGGCACCCGGGTCAATGCCCTTGATACCGCGCTTGGCGGTGATTTCTACTACCGCGGTCGTCTCGAGGTCGAGATTCCGCTGGGCTCGGGCGGGCGCGAACTTGGCATCCGGCCCTCCGTATTTGCCGATGTCGGTGCGCTTTGGGATACCAAGCGAACCAACAACCGGTTCACCTGCCGGGGGACTGGGCCAGTGCCCCGGTCGGTGACAAGTGCGGTGTGTTTGCCAACCGAAACGATTTTCGAGGAATACCTCGGTGACAGCCCGAAGCCGCGTCTGGCGGTCGGGGCGGGCATTTCGTGGAATTCGCCATTTGGCCCGTTCCGCATCGATTTTGCCAAGGCGCTGACCAAGGTTGACGGCGACGACACCAAATCATTCCAGTTCAACGTAGGGACCCAGTTCTGATGCAGTCGTTTTCGAGGATGGCAGGTGCCGCGATGGTGCTGGCGACAGTCGCTGCGCCCGCACTGGCCCAGACCGCACCGCAGGCGGTTATTGTCGTGGTCGATATGGACCGGGTCCTCAACGGGTCTGCCGCCGGGAGAATCGCCCAGGGCGAGCTGAAGGTGAAACTGGATGCCATCCAGGCGCGGGTCGGGTCGCTGCGCAGCCAGTTTTCCAATGAGGAGCAGGCGTTGCTGAAAACCCGGCCATCGGCTCCCGGGCCTGCCGCGGCTGCCTGGCAAGCAAAGGTCCGTGACTTGCAGTCGCGGCGTCAGACCGCCGATGCTGATGTCCAGAAGCGCAGCCAGGAGTTTCAGGCGACCCGCGATTCGGTTGCCAAGCAGATCAACGAAGCCGCCCAGCCGATCCTGTCCGCCCTGATGCGCGAACGCGGGGCCAATCTGGTGTTGCCGCAGGCGGCGACACTCCAGAGCAGCGCGGCGCTGAGCATCACCGCCGATGCCATCACCCGGCTTGACCGGGCATTGCCCCGGGTTTCGACCGCAACGCCTGCCAAGTAATTTTTGTTTGAAATCAATCCACCCGTTCCAGGAAGGACCCTAAAATGATCAAGACCCGCCACATGCTTCTTGCCGCTGTCGCACTTGCCACATCGGCCGTGCCCGCCTTTGCCCAGACGCCGGCCGCACCGGGGAGCGGCATCATCATCATCGACCTTGAGCAGATTTTCGTGAAGTCAGCCGCCGGGATCAACGGCGATGCCCAGCTGAAGGCCAAGGTCGCTGCGTTGCAGGCCCGCGCCAAGCAATTGCAGGACGGCCTGACCGCCGATGCCGACGCGCTGCGCAAGCAGCAGGCCGCCAACGCCATCGCGCCTGCCGCGCTGCAAGCCAAGGCTGCCGAGCTGCAACAGCGTCAACAGGTCGGCCAGGCCGAGGTGCAGGGCCGGGAACAGGATTTCCAGATCAGCCAGCGCTATGTCCAGCAGCAGATTCTCCAGGCCGTCGGCCCGATCACCCAGCAGATCATGCGCGA